>JBCDHX010000016.1:0-56676 GCA_038749535.1 Bacteroidota bacterium | reverse complement strand
CATTTTGGCATTGCCCCAAAACGAATCAAAAGGTCTAGAAATGGCAAACTCCTCCGTCGAACCTGCCCTTTCGCCATCCGCCACCTAAGTAAAACGTGTTCCACACTTGCTCCATACGACAACTATTAATTATCATACTTTGGATGCGTTTGCCCTAATTTTTCAAAAATAGCTGATAACTGCTGTCCTATACAGTCTGCATTTCGTAGACAAAGTAATAAAGCAGCGATTATTTTATGACGAAAGCAGCCATCATTTCAGCATTAGAGCGACTTCATGAAGATAGCTTTGCTTGGGCGGCTCGCTGCTGTTATGGTGATCGAGCGTTAGCGACTGATATTTTACAAGTCGTCTATTTGAAGATATTGGAAGGGAAGGCAGTGTATAAGCAAAAGTCGGCTTTCAAAACTTGGCTGTTTTCTGTGATTCGGTTTACGGCGATCAATCACCACAGGAAAAGGAAGATCGTTTTCGAGTCTTTGGAAGAAGTCAAAAATACAACAGTCGCACCCGCTGAAATCATCGAAGACAACAATTATCAAAACCGAATTTTCGAGCAATGCTTATGCCAGTTGTCGCCGCGTCAAAGCCAAATTCTTCACCTTGTTTTCTACCAACAATATAGCATAGAAGAAGCTGCCGAAATTATGTCGGTCAGCACCGGAACAGCACGCACGCATTATAAAAGAGGTAAAGAACAATTGAAGCAACATTTGTTGGTGGCGGGTATTACGCCTGCTACTTTTAGAAAATGAAACATATAGGCTGTTTGCAGTAAACTGCAAATTATTTTTTAAACACATAGAAGCATAGGACACATAGAGATACTTTTCTAAAGGAAGAACACTATCTCAATAAGAATAACCAAGACATGAAAGATTCAGATTTTTTCACCTCGCTTTTTCAAGAACAACGCGCTCAAATGAGCACACCCGCTTTTGAGCAAGTTTTTGGAGCAGCACAACAAAAATATAGAAGAATGAACATTCAAAAATGGAGTCTCATTGCCGCATTGCTTACTGCCTTTGTTTTGGGCAGCATTGTACTGACGTCGAAAGATGCCGGAAAAGAAGTACCAACTGTACAAGCCTCCGTCAACATCTACAAGGCTTTGACCACCAACGGTAAATTTGTGACCAATGACATTTACTTTGAGTATGACAAAGCTGTCATCAAAGCAGAGTCAATCGAAGTGATAGAAAGCGTCTACACGGTGCTGAAAGAGAATCCAAAATTTCGGTTGAGCATAGAAGGACATACGGATAGTCATGGCTCTAGTAGCTACAATCAGCAGTTGTCTACGCTGCGTGCTGCTGCTATCAAACAGTATCTGCTCAAGAAAGGTATTGCTGATAATCGCTTGTCTTCCAAAGGTTTTGGAGAGACTAAGCCAGCACAATCGAATGATACAGAGGAAGGAAGAAAACAGAATCGACGAGTGGAGTTTGTAATGCAGTAGAACATATAAGTTAGGTCATCACTTGAAGTAATGACCTAACTTATTTACAACCATTTCTTTTGTCTAAAATAGAATAGCAATCCCACAAAAATAGTCGCGATCACGCCCCAAAAGATGAAATAGCCATTCCTGTTTTGTAACTCTGGAATATACTCAAAATTCATGCCGTAGACACCTGCCAAGAAACCCATTGGAATGAAAATACTAGAGACAATGGTCAACACTTGCATCACTTGATTCATACGGAAACTCACTTCAGACAAAAACAACTCATAGACACTATTGAGCAGTTCTCGATACGCATCCACTGTATCCATCAAGTGTACCATGTTGTCATACAAATCACGTACAAAGACTATGGTATTGGGAATGACGAGTGCGCTTTCTGTGCGTGAAAATTTGCCCATGGCTTCACGCAGCGGATAGATTTGTTTTCTTATAAACCCAAGCTCTTTACGTAGCTGATGAATTTTATTTTTATCTACTGCTTTTTGTTCCACCATCACGCGATCTTCTAGCGTCTCGATCTGATCTTCGTATCCATTTAGAATATTATGATAATGATCGACGATCACATCTATCAAAGCATACGCTAAATAATCTGCGCCACGCCCTCTGATACGCCCTGATTTAGCCTGTAGACGTCGTCGTACCGGCTCGAACAAATCGCTTTCCATTTCTTGGAAACTCACCACCATCCCTTCTCGAAAATAGATGGCTACCTGCTCCGTCTTGACCTCCCCTATTCCCTCCTGCCTTGCCAGAGCTTTGACGATGATGAATATACCACGCTCGTATTCTTCAAATTTAGGTCGCTGATGAATGTCTGAAATATCTTCTAAGATCAGTGGATGGATGGTATACACCTTGCCCATTTCTTCGATGAGTCGCGTATCATGGATGCCGCGCACATCATACCAGTCGACTTTATTTTCATGCAACGGCTGAAAGACTGCATCGTCGTGATTGTTATAATCTTCTTCGATGATCGTCTCCTCATCATACTGCATATAATGGATGAAAATCTTCTCTAAAGCTCGATCTCCAGTATAGACAATCGCGCCAGGCGGCAAACCTACTATTTTTTGCTTTTTCATGATATAAGAAAGTGTTTGAAGCAAGCAATGTAGCAAATATTTAACGTAAAATCGAATACCCAGACTTACGCAAAGTAGGCCATGTTTTGTTTTGAATGGAGTAATGCTTGCTACCAAAATGCTTTTAAAAAGCTGAAAGCTTTCAACCATGAATAGCCACCGATAGAATCGGTGGTAAAAGAAAGTCATTAAAAACCGTGAAGCGGTTGAACCATTTCGATAGTTCGTATATAGTCGAAGTTAATTTAACCCTTATCAGGGTCTTTAAAGCGTCTATGTAGCCACACATTACATCCCGAAATTCCTCGGGACAAGTCATGCGGTTATTCACAGATCAATCGCTCCACGATTGTGAGGTGTTAATCTGAACAGAAGGACAAAGTTACTTCAGGCAAAATATATCTCATTACTCCACCACCTTCAACACACTAAACCGTTGCTCTTTTCCAGACGCCACACGAACAACATATAATCCCGGTACAATGCTTGAACTCAAAGTAAACTGCACCTGATGTGCACCAACCTCATATCGCTGCTGCGGCAATTGCTGTCTCATTTTTCCGCTCATATCATACAAACCAATTTGTAGCGTAGCAGCCTGCTGCAATTCAAACTCAATCGTAGCCACATCACGCACCGGATTGGGCGCGATGCTGAGTGGTGTGATGGTCGTCGAGTCCAATGTAGGAATGACGGTCGGCACAAAATCCAATGGATATTCATGCAAAGAACGACCATAAGTCGCCGCAATGAGCATTCGTCTTTTTTGATGAATGACTAGATCGCTGATGACTGTAGCAGGCAGATTTTTTCCGACAGGCGTCCAGTTTTGATCGCGTTTGTCTTGCTGCCAAACCCCCATGTCCGTAGCGACAAATAATCGATCAGGATTTTTCGGATCGGCGATAACATCGTTGATGGGCACTTCCGGTAGATTGGCAGAAATATCCTCCCAAGTGAGACCGCCATCTTGCGTCCAAAAAATATGCGGTAAATAATCACTAAAGCGATAGCCAGAGTAAGTGACATAAGCAGTCATTGGGTCTTCCAAATCACAGAAAACACTGGTCACAAAGCGATCCGGCAACTCATCTGATACCAAATTCCAGGTCTCCCCACCATCCGTCGTCATTTGTACATTGCCATCATCCGAACCCGTCCAAATAATATCACTATCCAAAGATGACACCGCAATCGTACTCAAAGTCGCATAACGTGTCGAGCCACTCGGATGCAGTCCTTTTGTCAAGTCATTGCTGATCGCTTCCCAACTTGCCGCTCGATTGGTAGAGCGATACAAACGCTGCGAACCATAATACAAAGTGGCGTAGTCGCTGGGATCTATAGCGATTGGTGTGTTCCAATTGGTGCGGTCACTATTTGGGATGCCGCTGAGTGCCCACTGAAAACTCGCGCCACCATTGACAGATCGGAACAAATTGCCCCACTGATATTCTGCATAGACGATGTCTGAGTTCTCCGGCTCGACGATGACATGAAAACCATCGCCACCCAAAATATTGCGCCAGCGACTGTCAACACCTGCATCTGTCATGATTGTACCGTTGTCTTGTGTGCCACCATAATAGAAATCATCTTCCGATTGGGCGACTTCGCATTCGTATAATTGCGTAATAGGTAAATTATCCAAATGTGTCCAAGTTGCGCCTCTATCGACAGACACATACGCTCCTCCGTCATTCCCCAAAACGACCATATTGGTATTTTTAGGGTGGGTTTCTAAAGCATGATGATCGACATGCACACCTCTTGCGATTCGCTCCCAGCTATTGCCACCTGTATTCGTTTGATACAGCGCGACACCCAATGTATATACTCGATTCGGGTCTTCTGGCGCGACACGCACTTGCCCAAAATACCAACCAAAATTGTTGTACATACCAGTCAATAAGAAGTCGGTCGTTTTAAACCAATTATCACCGCCGTCTATACTTTTGTAGAGTCCATTGAAGGTATTGGTGATCTTGTTTTCGGTGACAGAAACGTATAAAATATTGGGATCAGAAGGCGAAATCGCTAGTCCCATACGACCACAATCTATATTGTTCGGCAAACCGCTATTGAGAATCTCCCAAGTTGCTCCAGCGTCACGTGTTCGATAAATACGTGAAGTCTCCCCTGCATAAGATCGCTGCCACGGCTGACGAACGCGCTCCCAAGTCACTGCATAGTAGGTGTTGCTGTCTTGTGGGTGCATGATGACATTGATGCAAGCAGTAGAGTCACTGACAAAGAGCAGTCGATTCCAGCTTTCGCCACCGTCGCGGGTTTCGTAGAAACCACGATCTCCACCTTTGCTGTATAATGGTCCGGCAGCAGCGACGAGTACGTGATTTTCGTTGGTCGGATTGACGATGATCTTTCCGATATGATGACTATTCTCTAAACCAATATTCTCCCAAGATTTGCCGCCATTTTCAGACTTGTAGATGCCGTCTCCAAAAAATGCACCTGAAGTCGCTGAGGCATTGGCTTCTCCTGTTCCGGCGTACAATATTTTTGTATTGGAGGGTGCGATTTCTAGATCACCGATAGACAGCCTACCCGACTCATCAAAGACGGCTTGCCAGCTTGCTCCTCTATCTGTTGTTTTGAAAATGCCGCCCGTCGCCGTCCCAATGAAAAATATACTCGTATCATTCGGATTCAGCGCAACACTGGTCACTCGTCCGCCGACATTTTTGGGTCCCACTAGCTTCCAGTCGCCTCTGCGTATTGCTCGGGACTCGACAGCCGTTTGTTGCTGCAGCTTTTTATATTCTTGATTGATGAATGTGTAGGGGATACTGTCATAAGGATAAGCGCGTTGCTCGTACAGCCAATCGCCGGGATATTTTTCGGCTTCGGTAGTTGAACGCTCTTTTTGACTGTTTTGGCAATTGGCTAAGAGGAAGGCTAGGCATAAAAAATAGGCAATTCTCATCGGCTAGTGTATTTGTAATCAGTTGAACGAAGGTAAATTGTATGTAGTTTATTTTTATACGTAAAGCGTCAAAAATATCGTTCTCTATAGATTTATAAATCCGATAACTATCGGATTGAGATTTTGCAAATCTGCTTTATATCTCTACTTTTACAGCCATTTTTCAGAGAATACTAAAGTAGCTATACATGGCACTAAAGGCAGGAATTGTCGGTCTCCCGAATGTAGGAAAATCCACTCTATTTAATGCATTGACTTCTGCGAAAGCATTGGCGGCGAATTATCCATTTGCGACCAAAGATCCCAATGTAGGCGTCATTACCGTACCGGATGAGCGATTGGACAAGTTGGCAGAACTCGTCAATCCACAAAAAATCCTACCGACGACTATCGAGATCGTTGATATTGCAGGATTGATTAAAGGCGCAAGTCAAGGGGAAGGATTGGGCAATCAGTTCCTAGCCAACATCCGTGAAGTAGATGCGATCATTCACGTCGTCCGCTGCTTTGAAGATGGAAATGTCGTCCACGTCGATGGCGATGTCAATCCGGTGCGAGATAAAGAAGTGATCGACACAGAATTGTTATTGAAAGATTTAGAGACGGTCGAAAAGCGATCTGAGAAATACAAGAAGCAAGCTAAAAGTGGCAAGAAGGAAGACCAAAAAATGGCATTGGTCTGCGATGAAATCAAGTCGCATCTGGAAAGTATGCAACCCGCGCGTACGCTAGAATTAGAAGGAGAAGCGGCTGATTTGCTAAAAGATATGCACTTACTGACTGCCAAACCGATCTTGTATGTTTGCAATGTCGATGAAGAGTCTGTCCATGATGGCAATGAGCATACAAAAGCTTTTAAAAAAGCAGTCGAAAATGAAGATGCTGGCGTGATTTTAATCAGTGCTGGTATAGAAGCAGATATTGCCGAGCTGGAGTCTAAAGAAGAGCGCTTAGAGTTTTTGGAAGACATGGGACTAAACGAGCCTGGCGTCAACAAAGTCATTCATGCGGCTTATGATTTACTCAATTTGATCACTTACTTCACTGCCGGAGAAAAGGAAGTACGAGCATGGACAATCCGAAAAGGGTGGAAAGCCCCTCAAGCAGCTGGTGTCATTCATACTGATTTTGAAAAAGGCTTTATTCGCGCAGAAGTCATCCAGTATAATGATTATGTCACTTTGGGTTCCGAATCTGCGGTCAAAGAAGCAGGAAAGATGGGCGTCGAAGGTAAAGAATATGTGGTCGGCGATGGTGATGTGATGCACTTTCGATTTAATGTGTAAAACAGATGTTAGACAATAGATATTAGATGTTAGACTTCCCAAAGCGACTTGTTCAGTACAATCATTCTATATGTCTCATCACTATTTCGCCATCTATAAATCCTGCGGCTACCTCAGTCAATTTACAAGAGAAGTAGACACCCATAAGGTACTCGGCGATCTATACGATTTTCCGAAAGATGTGTATGCGGTGGGTCGTTTAGATAGAGATAGTGAAGGTTTGCTATTACTCACCAACGATAAGTCACTGACAGACAGGCTATTGAATCCTAAAAATCAGCATAGTCGCACATATTGGGTACAAGTAGAAGGTGTGCCGACTGCCAAAGCTTTGCAGCAACTTCGACGAGGTGTTGATATTCGTATCAATAAAAAGACACATCGTACCCGACCTGCTCAGGTGCAACTTTTTTCATCGCCTCCTCCCCTGCCCGAGCGCGACCCACCTATTCGCTTTCGCGCCAATATTCCAACTACTTGGTTATCATTGACATTGACCGAAGGTAAAAACAGACAGGTACGGAAGATGTGTGCGAAGGTGGGATTGCCGGTGTTGCGGCTGGTGCGTTATGCGATTGAAGACATTACGATAGATAGTATGAACATAGGAGATGTCATTGAAGTCGATAAAGACAAATTATTTGAGCAGTTGCGTCTCTAATTTGAGAGTACTCTTTTGTTATGTCAGTAACCTCTTTATGTATTATCAGCCACAGCAGTCACCTCCACTTCTATCAAAGCACCATAATGCAAATCGCGCGTCGGGATGATACAACGCACCGGCTTGTGTGCTCCAAAAAATGAGCTATACCGCTCGTTGACTTTTCCCCACAATTCGATGTCAGAAACATAGATTCGTACTTGTAATACAGCGTTTCGATCTGTACCTGCTGCTTTAAGTATTTCTTCTACATTTTGCAGTACCAAATCTGTCTGCGCTTCTATACCATCTGGAATTGCTTTAGTCGATCTGTCCATAGGAAGCTGACCGGACAGATATAATACGCCATTGTGTTCGATGCACTGAGAATAATGTCCATTTCCTTTTGGCATATCGAGTGTGTCGATAATTTGCATTTCTACATGTTGTTGATGATGAGCTAAACTAGGATAAATCACCAACTATCCCATTTTTCAAACCAAAATATTAGAAATACGGCTGTCAACACTGCTGCTGATCCACTTTGGTAACTAAACCCGCCAATTCCCCCATTCGTCCGCTTCTCCCTCTCATTCGGACAGTAAAACCGACCACTCGGACAAAACCAATAGCTTGGCTGCTGACTCGCCAATAACTTTGATCTCGTAATCAAACATCTAATTCGCTGTCTATCAACGAGTAGTCAGCACAAAAAATTAAAATTATGAGATTCCTATTAGTAGTATTACTTGGATTGAGTATGACGTTTTTTACCGCTTGCGAGGAAGAAAATATCGACAATCCCAATCTAGAAGAAGGCTTTCGCGTCGTTCGACTGATCGGGACAGCCGTAGGTGAAATGCGTCCGGTGCCGGATATTGATGGCGATGGACAAGAAGATATGGGCAATTGCTTTGACCTGACATTGGTCGATGCTTATACCGGAAAGATTATTGGCAAAGGTACAGATTGCTTATCGAATGTCGAGCAAGTTGGCGATGGTTTGGCATTAGTCGGTACGGCTTTCTTTGAGTTTGATGATGGTACGGTGGTGACGAGAGGTTTGACTTCTGTGCGCCCTAAAACGCATGGTTCGCCTTCTGTCACACACATCACAGGCGCGATTCCGACAGCAAGCAGCAACGATATTTTGTCCGGCACAGGTCAGTTTGCGGGCGTCAGCGGAGGCGTCCGACTATCAGGTGCAGTCGATATGTCCAAAGTCGAAAGCGACAATCAGATCACTTTCAACTGCGTTTTTGTTCTTCCTGCTATGGTCAATCCGAATGAGGTGGAGGACAATAAGATGGTGCTACGTTTAGCAGGTACAGCGATCGGTGAAAACAGAGCAGTCGAAGGTATAGATGGCGGTGGCAACTGCTTCGATGTAGATGTATATGATGTGATGACTGGAGAAAAAATTGGGACGGGTACAGACTGTCTTTCCAATGTCAATGAAGTAGGCGAAGGTTTGGCACTTACGGGCACAGCGATCTTTAATCTACCTGGCGGACAGATTGTGTCCAGAGCGTTGACTTCTGTACAGCCCAAAACACATGGCTCGGATGGTAAGACACATATCACAGGATCTATCCCGACAGAAGGCGATAACGACATCGTGAGCGGTACCGGAAAATATGCAGACGCAAGTG
Source organism: Bacteroidota bacterium (assembly GCA_038749535.1). Classification (GTDB taxonomy): domain Bacteria; phylum Bacteroidota; class Bacteroidia; order Chitinophagales; family Saprospiraceae; genus JAAUTG01. The sequence continues at coordinate 47,598 of JBCDHX010000016.1, read as the reverse complement.
GGATGGTGCGGCTATCAGGAGCAGTCGATATGTCTAGAGTGATGAGCAACAATGAGATTACGTTTGACTGCCTATTTTTGGTAGAGTTGGATGAGTAGAATCAATTAGATGTTGATCGAAATGCTCTATACCTGATGATTTTCATTGGATAAATAGAGCTTTCGACTTCTCTTCAAATTATCTACACGCGCGAATATGCGCCTTTGACGATTCTTGTCAAGGGTGCATTTTTGTGTACTTCTCATGCTCTACGCTGCAACAACTTCGAGACAAATGCCAGTACTTTGGCGCGCGAATCTACATCCAGCTTCATATAAATGTTCGAGAGATGCGTTTTAATGGTGTTGACAGAAACGAAAAGTTCTGTTGCCATTTCCTTATTACTGCGTCCTTGTAACAGCAATCGCAGCACTTCAAACTCGCGATCTGTGAGTGGGGTGAAGACTTTTTTGTTGAGCAGTTTTAGAGAAAGCGGTTGTTTTTGTTGCTGAAATCGGTTAAAATTCATCAGCGTAATCTCTAAAGCAGAAAGCAAATCTTTACTGTCGAATGGTTTGACCAGATAGCCCATCGGGAAAGTCGACTTGGCGGCTTCTATGGTCGATTTGTCCGCGTAGGATGTTAGAAAAACAAAGGGCAGTCGATAATATTGATTGATGTGTTGAGCCAACTCTATACCGTTAATTTTGTCCTTGAGATTGATATCCAAAAGCACAATATCCGGCATACGTTCTTTCAATGCTCGCATCGCACTCGTCGCATCATGCGCCATTGCCGCTATCCCAAATCCTACTTCTTCTAGGCATTCTTTGATATCTTCTGCTACCAGAATCTCATCCTCGACAATCAAAACTTGATATTCATTCATGAAGCAACTGCTTGAACTTGCGGGATTATCAGTTGAAATTGTGTACCGTCATGGTGAGTGATATATAGCGTAGACTGGAGCTTTCGAGCAAATATATCAATCAATTTCATCCCAAAAGAAGTGCTTTGTTGACTTACTTTGGTTATGCCAGTACCGTTGTCTCTGACGGTCAGTTTCCAGTGCTGCTGTTGTTGCTCAAAATTCATTTCAATAGATGGCTGCTCTATATCAACGAAAGCGTGCTTCAATGCATTGCATAGTAGTTCGTTGACGATCAGTCCTAGCGGAATCAAGGTATCAATGTCTATATCAACTTCATCGACTGACATCTGAAAATCAATGGTTTTTGTACGATAAGCTTGTATGATTTGTTCGCTTAACGCTTTGAAATAACTTCGCACATTGATTCTGGACAGATCATCATGCTGATATAGATTTTGATGAATGAGCGCCATAGATTTCACGCGACTTTGGCTGGCTTTGAAGGCGGCTTTGCTTTCTGGCTCATTCAATCTACGCTCCTGAAGGGACAGTAAACTGGAGATCACCTGCAGGTTGTTTTTAACGCGGTGATGGATTTCTTTCAGCAGGCTTTCCTTTTCCTTGAGCGACTGCTCGATGATTTGATTTTTTTCAGATAACATCTCATTTTGGTTGGATTTGGTGCGCCAAAGATAAAGCAACAAACCCACAATGATGACCAGTGCAAGCACACCGAGCAAGGAAGCGAAGCGTTGCTGCTGTACTTTAGCTAATCGCAGACTCGCCAATTGACTTTCTGCTTCTAATCGAGCAATTTCCTGCTCTTTCTTTTCACTTTCATATCGTTCGATGAGTTCCGCATTTTTGGCAGAAATTTGCTCCCGATGAATACTGTCTTTTAGCTCTACCATTTCTTGCAAATACTGCAATGCTTGATTGGTTCGTCCTCTAGCTTCATAGTGTTCGCTCAGTCGTTCCAGATTGTGTTGTACACCTGATCTCTTATTCAATGAGCGATTTATGTATAAAGAAGTTAGCAATTCTTCCTCTGCTAGCCCATACTGCTTGGTGACCGTATGTGCTTTACCTGCTATATTGAGGAGTTGCGCATAATTTTGTTGGTCGGTTGTCTTATTGGGCAGACTCAAGGCTCTTTCGCTATACAGTAGTGCCTCTTCCCATCGTTCCATGTGTAAAAGGACATCCGCAATATTGGTCAAAATAATACTGATCCTAGCCTCATATAGATCGGTGAAAGCGTCTGCTTGCGCTTCCTGTTTTTCATAGAGTGCCAGAGCTTTTTGATGATTCGCCAAACTAAGTTCATTCTGATCTTGATGTCCGTACTGAGTAGCGATATTCTGTAGAATAAGCGATTGCCATTCTATGTCATCCGTTTGATCGAAATAAATTTTTGCTTTTTGAAAAAAAGACAAACTCTTTTCGTGATTGCCTTGCACATCGTAAGAAGCTCCAATATTGTTGTAGATCATACCTATATTGAAGGTATCTCTCAGTTGCTCATATACTTTGATCGACTGCAAATAATGATTGATACTTTCATCATAATCGTCTTTGACATGGTAGCAAATGCCCAATAGTTTTTGTGCATGTGCTTGTTTTTCAATTAGTTGCTTGACATTCGCCAAACTATCAAAACGCTCCGCCAGTCGAACACCTTCTTTCGGGTTGTCCCATACGACATTGGCGATGAGCGTATTGAGTAGTTCAAAGTGTAGGCTGTCTACTTCTATCAGTTCTAGTTCTTGATACAAGGAGTCTATTCTGGAATCAGATTGGGCAAAAAGAAAGAGAGGAAATAGAAGGAAAAGGAGCGTTCGAAGAAAGAAGAGCATATCGTCGGTTTTTGCTTGTTGATTCTAGTGTATTCGTGTAGATGATTTCTTCTTTCGCTATTTAATAATCATGTAGTCCAAACCGATTTTCGGAATACAGCATTGTATTCATCATTTGAAAATCGTCATTCATTAATAGATTCGCTAACTTACAACCAAAAATGGAAAAGTACCGCCCAAAACTGGATTTGCCGCTCTCTGAAACCGAACGAATGCTAGACAGAACAACCTTGAGTGCACTTGCCTTATTGATTTTAATACCTGCCTTTGCGTATGGCAACCTACCAGATCAAATTCCAATTCATTTCAATGCCAAAGGCGAAGCCGATGACTGGGCGAATAAATTGTACATCTGGCTGTTTCCACTAATCGGTCTCGTCACTGCTGCCGGACTTCACTTGATAACTAAATTTCCACACACCTACAACTATCCCCAAACCATCACCCCAGAAAACGTAGAACGCCAATACCGCAATGGACGCACCATGATTCGCTTGGTCAATTTATTTGATAGTTTACTCTTCGCAGGCTTGACTTACTTCATCGTCCGACTAGCCAAACAAGGCGAAGGACAGTTGCCGATTTGGTTAATGCCACTGGTATTACTGGCTACTTTTGCTTTGGTTGCTTATTCGGTCTACACCGCTTACCAAAAAGAGTGAGATCGTAAAAATGAAGATGGATGACTCGCTTTCTGTCTCAAATAAAAGTAGCTGAGTTGAATTTTTCAACTAAGTTTGCGTTGATTACGGATGAGATGATGATAGATTTACCAAGTCTGGAAGATTTCGCAAATCATACACATCCACCATTTATCAAACAAATACTATCATGACAACAGCAGCCGCACAGCAACAACTTTCAGAACGCATTTTCAATATGGAAGAATCTGCGACGCTCAAAATGACACGCTTGGCACGTGAACTAGCCGCAGAAGGACATAAAGTCATCAGTCTAAGTATCGGTGAACCGGATTTTGATACGCCGAAGCACATCAAAGATGCCGCCAAAAAAGCACTAGATGAAGGCTTCACAAAGTATACACCGGTCTCTGGTTTGAATGATTTGGTCAGCGCGATTCAGACCAAATTCAAACGCGACAATGATCTAGATTTTGAGGCAAAGCAAATCGTCGTCTCCAATGGTGCGAAGCAGTCCATCATGAATCTCTGCCAAGCTTTGCTGAATAAAGGCGACGAAGTCATTATCTTAGCACCATACTGGGTATCTTACTCTGAAATCGTTAAAATGGCGGGTGGCATTCCAGTTGTCCTAGCCGCTGAAATTGATACGGATTTTAAAGTATCACCAGAAGACATCAAAGCGGCAATTACAGATCGTACTAAAGCCGTTTTGTTCTCCTCACCTTGCAATCCGACAGGCTCCGTATACACCAAAGAAGAACTCGAAAGCATCGCAGCAGTCATCGGGCAGCATCCCGAAATCGTCATCATCTCCGATGAGATTTACGAATATATCAACTTTACTGGCAAGCACATCAGCATTGGTTCATTCGATGTGGTCAAAGATCAAACGGTGACCGTCAATGGCTTTTCAAAGGGCTTCGCGATGACCGGATGGCGATTAGGTTATATGGGTGCGCCGCTTTGGTTGGCACAGGCTTGTGCAAAGGTACAAGGTCAAGTAACTTCGGGTGCGACTGCCTTCGGTCAGAAAGCTGGAGCGTATGCTTTGACGGCTGACATGACACCGACACACAAAATGCGCGAAGCTTTCTTAGAGCGTCGCGAGATCGTGCGGGAGCTATTGAGCGCGATTCCTGACTTCAAAGTCAACAATCCGCAAGGCGCATTCTACATCTTCCCCGATGTGAGTGCTTACTATGGCAAGAGCAATGGCAAGACGACCATCAACAATTCTGACGACTTTGCAGAGTATATCTTGAAAACAGCTCATGTCGCTGTAGTGTCCGGTTCTGCTTTTGGCGCACCAAAATGTTTTCGATTGTCGTATGCGGCTTCGGAAGCGCAATTGCGTGAAGCGATTCGCCGAATTAAAGAAGCGGTGAGTCAATTAAAGTAAAGAAATTGTAGTAGTTGGATGACTCGAAGTCATCCAACCACTTAGCATTTGACCTATGATAATCATTCTCTCTCCGCCTACCCTCCTACCCAACGAGCAACAGATCGTCATCCAGCTTTTTGAAGTCGGACTGGAACGATTTCATCTCCGCAAACCGGATTTCAGCGATATTGATATCGCTACATATCTATCTCAGATTCCAATGGAATATTGGAATCGAATTGTACTGCATAGTCATCACGAACTCACGGTGCAGCTAGGTTTGGGTGGTGTGCATTGGACGGAGCGCGATCGAAAAGAGAAAAGTCGAGAAGAGTTGCAAGCATTGGCAGCAGATTATCGGGCAGAAGGATTACAAATTTCAGCAGCAGTACATAATCTAAATGATTTGAATGTATTGGGTGATATTTGTGATTATGTACTCATCAGTCCAGTTTTTGATAGTATTTCTAAGACCAATTATGCTGCGAACGACCAACTCAGTCTTGAGAAGTGGCAAGGAAAAGTTGATGCCAAACTGATCGCACTAGGTGGTATTTCTAACCAAACTTTTCCACAAGCTATCACAAAAGGATTTGATGGAGTCGCCGCATTGGGGTTCATCTGGCAGACGCCGAATCAAGCCATTGAGCGATTTCAGCAATTGCAATCTGCTTTTCAGAATCCCTCGAAGAATAGTATTTCTTCTGCTCGACCTTATGTACTCACCATCGCCGGACACGATCCTAGTGGTGGTGCAGGCTTGACCGCTGATGTCAAGACATTTGAGCAATTTCAAGCTTATGGATTGAGTGTTTGTACCGCTTTGACCGTCCAAACGGATGAGCGTTTTGAGCAAGTCGAGTGGGTAGCATCGGATTTGATTATTCGACAATCGCAAATATTGCTGAGTCGATTTCCAATTGAAGTCGTCAAGATCGGACTAGTAGAAAGCTGGGGCACTTTGGAACAAATTCTGGAGATGCTAAAAGATCAAAAAATCATTCTCGACCCAATACTTTCCACCAGTACAGGTTTTGACTTTCATAGTGAATCTAGTCAGATCACTTTTCAGCGAATACTTCCACAACTCACTTTATTGACACCCAATCGAGAGGAAATTCTACAACTTGCTCCTACAATTTCAACTCCCGAAGAAGCTGCTCAACAACTCAGTCAACACTGTCTCATTTTATTAAAAGGTGGACACAATGAAGAAGACTTAGGAAAAGACGAATTGTGGAAAAACGGCAAATGTGTAGCTGTTTTTGAAGCTCAACAAATCGCCAAAATCGGCAAGCATGGCTCTGGCTGCGTCCTTTCAGCGAGCATTGCAGCAGCTTTAGCCAAAGGACAATCGTTGATCGAAGCTTGCCGATCTGCAAAGCAATATACCGAAGCTTTTTTGAATAGTAACGGCACTTTATTGGGCTATCATCATGTAAAATAACGTCATTTCTCTCTTATCTTTCCTACCCGAATTTTTTTCCTTTGCATATCTGAATCTAAGTAAGCAAGATGAATTTTTTATAGAACTCAGACCAAGATGAAAAAAGAAACATCCGCCATCCGCACTCAAACACCACGCAGTCAATTTCAAGAACACAGCACACCGCTTTACTTGACTTCCAGCTTCGTTTTTGAAGATACAGCACAGATGCACGCCACTTTTACAGGTGAGCTAGAACGCAACGCTTACTCGCGTTACAGCAATCCAAATGTGCAAGAATTAATCGATAAAGTGTGTGCCATGGAAGGAGCAGACAGTGGGCTGGCAGCCGCTTCAGGTATGGCAGCGATTTTTGCAACCTTAGCAGGTTTGTTGCAATCGGGCGATCATGTGCTGGCATCGAGTGCGCTGTTTGGATCAACTTACAAGTTGCTGGAAAATGTATTGAGTAAGTGGGGCATCACACATGACTATGTGCCGCCGACAGATGTAGCGAGTTGGGCACAATTCATACGACCGGAGACCAAATTAATTTACCTAGAAACGCCTTCCAATCCAATGCTGGAAATAGTGGATTTGGCAGCAGCAAAAGCTTTGGCAGCAGCGAATGACTGCTTATTAATCGTCGACAATTGCTTCGCAACACCTTATTTGCAGCAGCCGATTCAGTTCGGAGCGGATCTAGTCATTCATTCTAGCACCAAGTTTATGGATGGTCAAGGACGCGTGCTGGGCGGATTGACTGCCGGACGACAAGACTTGATCGACAAGATTCAGTTTTTCATGCGTCATACTGGACCTTCCCTCTCCCCTTTCAATGCCTGGGTGATTTCTAAAAGTCTGGAAACATTGGCGTTGCGGATGGATAGACATTGTACTAGTGCGCTGACCATCGCTCAGTTTTTGGAGCAGCATCCAAAAGTTGATAAGGTCATCTATCCTTTCTTGGATTCACATCTGCAGTGTGAGCTCGCCAAACAGCAAATGCTACATGGAGAAGGTGTCGTTTCCTTCGAGGTCAAAGGCGATGGACAAACCGCTCAAGATTTTATCGACTGTACTTCTCTTTTTTCCATCACTTCCAATCTGGGTGACTCTCGCTCTATTTTGACCCATCCTATTGCTTCCATTTTTGCAAAGACGTCTCCTGAAAAGCGATTGGAGTATGGCGTGAAAGATAATTTGGTTCGGCTATCTGTTGGTTTGGAAAATGTGGAAGACTTGATGGCAGATTTGGATAGAAGCTTGTAAACTGTCACCCGTTGAATAGATACATTCAGCGTGCTGATTTTTATTTTTTGCAGAAACTAGGAGCAGTATTCAGCGGGTGACTATCGTAGCTTTTCTAGTCACCCGCTGAATCGGTTTTTCACCCATAGTTTTAGTTTTTGCCTTAGAATTTGGGTATTCTGTTCTACTTCAGCATTCAACGGGTGACAGCCATACTTAAAAACATAAAAACCTAAAATATTGATAGTCAATAGATTGCAATCTAAGTCGATAAATAATTTTAAAAAAATCAACTCATCTTTCCGATATTTTTCCTGCCTCCCGTCTATCTAGCGTAACTCATCAAAAAACAATTCATTCAAAATTTAGCCCATAGAAAACGAAAGCTAGCACAGTAGAAAATCAAATAACAACTTCACTGTATAGCTTTCAAATTTCGAGGTCTAACAACCGAATTTCATCATGAACCGATTCACCATTAACGACCCAAACCATGTACCCATTTCAACAACTGTATCCCCAAATTTGGCGGTACGCTTTTAGCCATCAAACCAGATTTACTTGACTTTGAAAGACGATAGATGATAAACAGTTTGTCCCGACCTTCGGGGATAGATCACTCCGTTCTTAGACTATTTCAGCGGAAAAAATCACTGATCGTCGCTCTGATCTAATTTCATTTATGCCATTGTTCTCGACATCTATATAACTCCCAATAACCACTCGCTTACCTGTACAAATTATCTAATAATCATTATTCTCCCGATAGCTATCGGGATTCATCGAAAAGAAGGTTTTACTTCGCTTTGCGGAGCTATACCTTCACCTTAAAACAACCCATTATTATGAGAACTTTCAGAAATTCATTGTTCGCGCTACTTGCGCTTGTATTATTCTTTACTGCTTGTGAGCAAGATCAACTAGAAACAGTCGCTCCAGTCGTCAAAGAAAACCAAAAACCAATGGCGATCACAGACTTAGCAACTACACCCAAAGATGCCGTTGACTTGATCGAAATCGATGATACTAATTTAGAGAGTCGTGGCACAAAAGTCTTAGTCTACTCAAGTACCGGAAGCGTTACAGCAGCAGGTTGGAAGCATTTTTGGTACACCAAATCTGCTTTGGCAGGCTATCGCTATACCGCAGTCATCACACCGACTGGTGGAGATCCGGACTTGTATATTTATGGCTACGATACAGGCAATGCTAGCCCGTGGAGATATGTACGCCGCAGTGCCAATGCTGGAGAAGACAGCGCACATTTGGCAGGTAGCGACTTGAATCTGGATGAAGAATATGGCGCATTTTCCGTCTATGGATTTACTGCTTCTACTTTCAAAATCCGTATTTACAGAGAAGAAATCTGTAAAATGGAAGACTGCCTCAGCATCAATACGAGTGCAGTGAAAGCGGTTAAGGAAGGCTCGCGCTACCTGATTACAGATGGTCGCTCTCGTATGTTCATGGCACCGAACAGCAATGAAGCTAAAATGATCGTCCGTGTCTTTTCGCACTATGGCATCAACCAGAGTTGTTTTGTCGGTCGTCCGGGCGCATCTTTCTTCTACTTGAACAAAGATGGCAACGCACCGGAAGGCAGTATGCCAGGCGAGGATTGCATCGGTTTCAATCCTGACAACATTGAGGTCAAGCAGATCGGTGGACGCTGGAAAATAGTAGAAGGCAATCACTGGATTTTTGACTTCGACACCAAAGAAGACGAAGCTCGTCAAGCATTTTGTATCATCAAAAAGTATGGCTTCACCAAGTCTTGTTACGTAGGTCGCCCAGGTCCATCGCTAGAGTACTTGCGTAAGTAATCCTGAAATTTGTGAAGGTTTCACCTCAAAGTGAAGCCTTCACCTTTCACGGCTCGTAATAACTAAACCTAACATTACTTAAAAATATAACTTATCTCAAATGAAAACCTGTAATAACAATGCCATCAATGAGGCTATTGAGCTTTTGTATTCTTTGAACGCCTCTCAACAGCAATCAGAAGCAGTAAATAGCGTTCGAGTCTCCGATGAGATTCGTGTAGAAACAATCATTGAATATCTAGATAGAAGCAAAGAAATAATTTTGAAGTTCAAAGATCTAGATAATTCAAGCGATGGAGAAGCTAAAGTATTCAAAAAGCGATTCTGGAGAAAATTACTTGGACACGTGCTGAAAGCGATAGGAGAATTTTTTATATGGTTAGGCAACAAGCTAATTAAAGAAAATCCTTAGCAAATTATACCCTAAAGAACCTTTTATAGGACAACCAAAACAACAGCACTGCCGAGCAATCGGTGGTGCGGTTTATTTTTCCAAAACACCCCGATGTCCCAACCAATCTCTTAATCGATCTTTCCAACTAGATAAAACAGGATCGTCGGGTGCAAAACCGACACCATGCCGCCCTTTTTCATAGATGTGCAACTCAGCAGGAACTTGATGCTTTCTCAACGCTAGATAAAACAAAACACTATTTTCAGGTACGACGCCTCTGTCTTCGTTGGTGTGAAAAAGGAAAGTAGGCGGTGTAAGTACGGAGACTTGTTTATGATTGGAAAGGTCGCGGACATCTTTCATAGAAGGCGTTGGTCCTAACAAAAATCGGCGTGAGCCACTGTGCGCGTGTTCCATGAATGAAATGACTGGATAACCCAAAACCATGAAATTGGGGAGGCAACTGACACGCGCTATGGGATCATCGGATTTAGGATTGCCATCATCGAAGTGAGTGCCTAAAGTAGACGCCAAATGACCACCTGCCGAAAAGCCCATCACGCCTATGCGATTGGGATCGATATTCCATTCCTCCGCTCTTGAACGAATAATGCGAAAGCCCCGCTTGGCATCGTTCATCATGGTCGGATGCTGATAGCCGGAGCCATCCCACTCACCAAGTCGATATTTTAAAATAAAAGCATGAATCCCCAAACTTTGATACCATTCTGCGATTTGTTTGCCTTCGTGATCCATCGCCAACTTTGCATAGCCACCGCCCGGACAAATCATGACGGCTGCACCTGTCGCTTTACTATCGGCTGCTTTGTAGACCGTCAGTGTTGGGATGTCTTTTTCTGCTGTTCCTTTGGCATCAGGCGCACCATCGGGATACAAAAGGATGGTTTCGGGCGATTGCGCAAACATAATAATGGAAGAAAATGGGAAGATGAGGAGAATGAATGTATATTTCATCTGTCTAAGTTAATTTTATCGAATGGTCAGATGGTTCTTACCATAATTAAATAGTCATCTCCTTGTGTATTTTAATGACGATTTAATCATGGACGATTCATGTGTCAATTCGTTTTGTTTTGCTCCAAAAATAGGATTTTAAGATGAGCTACCGAATTTTACTTTTACTGTTTCTCAGATTAGGAGGTACTTACTAAGGGTTCTCAGGTAATTAGCAGTAGGCGAAGCGTTTTTGATGATAGAATCGGCAAAAGCAATAAACATCACCCAGCCATTTGAAGAATTATTAGCAAAATATTAACTAATTCACAATGCATTATTTGGTATTTATTCCAAACAGCATTTTTTGATACAATCATGGATGTATTTAGCAGCAATGACTAAGGTGCTAGCTGTATGCGAGCGTCGTAAATTTGTATGATTTTATTATATCTATTCTGCTAATATGACCAGCATCGAACAATAAAAAACAATGAACACACGTACTTTATGCCTGATATACGAACATATGTACAAACAGTGCGTTTTTCTACGCAACTAGTGGACAAATTTTATTTTTATGTATGGTATTTTTCGTGAAAAGGGGGAAGTCATTGCCGGTTTCGGCGCGATTCTTGGTATGATATGCATTATGCTAATCAGTGATCCCATTTGGAAATTGATGATAGCACTCATAGCTGTGTCAATTATGCTTTACGGTGTAGTGCTAACTGCCAATGCAAACAGCAAAAAGGACAGTTAAAACTTAGCTGAGTTTTCTACACTAGATAACGGTAGAAGTCTGACACATTTGTCAGAATAACGAGTAGCATCAACAAAAAGAGTATCAAGTTGCCAATGACCCTCAATCTCTTTTTATCAGTAGCTGGCTCTTTTCTTTTGGTGCCATGCACTGCATCAAAGATCACCTTTCCCATAGGTTATTTTACAGTAGGACTCACAAGCCATATTGATCCATCAAGTAGACTAGACTCAACATAGCTGCCGTGCCCAGCTCCAGTTCTCTTTTATTGACAGTTTCTATATTGTCGATGCCAGTGTGGTGATAATCAAAGTACCGCTGCGAATCCGGCAGCAATCCGAAAAGCATTCCTTTTTGAGGTTTCAATCTAGAAATATCTGCACCAGAGCCACCTTTCCGAATGTCCAATCCATAAGGAGACAGAAGCGGCAACCACTCTCCTAATTTCTTAAACTTTTCCTCAAAGACGCTAGCATCTGCATCACAGGTAAAGCCACGCGGCGTGAAACCACCTCGATCCGACTCTATAGCTCCCAGATGATATTCTTTCGCTGCCATAGAGGCATCTCGGTAAGCAATTGCGCCAGCTTGACCGTTTTCCTCGTTCATAAATAGTACAGCTCGAATGGTTCTTTTGGATCGATAATTTAAGCGTTTCATGAGTTGTAGCACATCCATCGCTTGTACACACCCTGCTCCATCGTCATGTGCTCCTTGACCGATATCCCAAGAATCTAAATGCCCACCTACCAAGATAATTTCATCTGGAAATTCGCTGCCTTTTATTTCCCCAATAACATTGTAGGATGGCTTGGGTGTAGACATACGAGAATCATTCTGCATATAGAGTTGTATGCTTTCGTACTGCAACAGCTGACTCAATTTTTCTGCATCATTGGTACTGATGGAAAGTGCAGGAACAGTAGCTTCACCTTCTGCATAAGCAATCGTTCCGGTATGTGGAACATCATCCAGACGCGTCGTCATCGAGCGTACTACAACACCGACTGCACCATATTCGGCAGCACGAGATGCCCCGAAAGCACGCTGTCCGACTGCACCACCATAAGCAGCGAATGTGTTGAGTTGTTTGGCGTCCATAGGACGATTATAAAAGACAATTTTTCCTTTCACGCCTGCCCCACCCAGACTATCCACTGCATCCAAACTCTTTACTTCTATGACTTCTGCGGTGATACCGATCTTGCCTGTTCCAGTACTATTGCCTAGAGACACTGTTTTTAGATCCAGGCTACCGACGGCATTTGAATTGACGATGCGCAGTTGTGCTTGTCCTCCTCTTTCCCAATGCGGTACCAGACAAGGTTGTAAATAGACCGTATCCAATCCTAATGTATCTAACATCTGTCGCGTATACTCTACAGCAGCAGCAGCTTGAGGTGAACCACTCAATCGACCTCCGATACGTGTGCTGAGATAAGTCAACCACTCATAACTGCGGCTTTCAGTGAGCGCTTTGTCGTAAATGGTGCGGATGTAAAAAGCATCCTTATCGGACTGTCGTTTTTGAGCAAATACGTTTTGATTGCCAAGAAAAAATAAGAGGAGTAAAATAAAATGACGATACATCATAGCACATGAAGGTAAATCAGACCGGTCTTGGTCAGTATCAAATGTGAATAAGGAGAATTGAAATAGGTATCTAAGCGCGTTTTAGAACTCAATATCTACAGCAAAATCAACGCCTTCCATATCCAGTGGGAGTTCTGCTTTGACGATGCCACCTTCTTCGGAGCGTTTCTGAAATCCATTGCGCTGCATGAGCTTTTCAATGGCTTTATTTTCTGCAAAATAAGAAGCATAAATCGTATCAAATTTCATCTTTATGGCGACTTTCACCATATACTGAATCAGCAACGTCCCCAATCCCTTTCGCTGCCAGGCGTCTGCAATAATGATCGCTAGCTCCGCCCGACTACCTTCTAGACTAGCTAACCTAGCGACAGCTACGGGTTCTTTTTCATCTTCAATACTTTCTGCAACCATAGCTATTTCGCGCTCGTAGTCTACTTCCGTAAACCGTTCTATGACTTCCTTGGATAGTGGTGGCAAGTACCCCAAAAAGCGATTATAAATACTCTCAGGAGAAACACGCGATTTGAAATCAGCCGCCTGCGCACCATCTTTTGGATGAATAGGGCGTAATTGTAGCAAAGTGCCATCGCGTAACACGACTGGATGGATAAATTCGATAGGATAAGTAGGTAGGCGATCTTCCGGCATAGAGAAAATTGAGTAAAATTGCTTGCTATCAGATAAATGATAGCAAGCAATAAGGTATATAAGTTACTCTGGAACGTTATTCGGATTCAATAGATCGTAGAATTGATCTAATTTTGGCATGATAATAATCCGCGTACGACGATTGGTCGCTCTTCCTTCTGCTGTGGCATTGGAAGCTAGCGCATTGTACTGCCCGCGTCCCGCAGCGATCAGGCGATTCGGATCGATGCCATGTGTATTTTGCAAAGCACGAACTACAGAAGTTGCTCGTTTCACACTCAAGTCCCAGTTGTCTGTCATACAACTGCTTTTGATCGGCACATTGTCTGTGTAGCCTTCGACCATGACTTCTAGACCGGGACGAGATTGAATAATGGTAGCAATTTTGCCTAAAACTTCATTGGCACGGCTAGTAATACTTGCACTTCCACTTTGGTACAACATCTTGTCAGATAGATTGACGAAGACAACCGTTTTGTCCACTTTGACCTCTACATCATCGTCCTCAATACCATCTTTTAAGACACCTTTTAAGTTGACCGCCAGAGCCAAATTGATAGAATCAGCACGCGTTTTCGCTTTTTGCAATAGCTGAATGTATTTGTCTTTGCGCTCTAGTTGCCCCAAGGTCTCCTTGATGTTGTCACTAGCGGATTTGGACAGACTCGTCAAGTCCTCTACCTGATTGAGTTGCGCATCACGCGTGCGGCGCAGATCATCTAACTGTGCGCGTAGATCATTCATCTGTTCTTGACGCAACTGCATGGTATTGTTAGCTCTATTGACTTCATTTTGTAATCTGGTGCGCTCTTGATTACAGGCAGATAGCCTATCCATATAATCGTTCAAGCTTTCGCCACATTTACCTAGATCTTTGTTCGCTACTGCCAGTTCTTCTTGCAAAGTAACATATTCTTTTTTGCTCACGCAGGAAGTCAGCACAGCAAAGGTAAATAATAGAGAAAATAGTGTTTTTGATCTCATAAGTTTGATTTCTAAATTTTAATGGTAAAAACTGCTCGTATTGAGTAATAGTAGATATGGAAAAGAAGTCATTGATGATGACAACACCCTCCAATTTATTTGTTTAGTGTCTGTCAACAGCTAATTTACGAAATTCTATCTCATGAATGCTGTCCATAGTCGAAGAAGTAAGAATCTTTAATAAACTCATATTTATCTTCGCACCGTCAAAAGTAGTGGCTTTTTTCAACAAATACAGCAATTGACATATCTAAACATACAACTGATACGTCTATTTGTAGCATCTTTTGAATAAATGTTATACTACCTCAAAAAAACCACTCATTTTTTCATATTACTTTACTTAATTACTATCCAATGAAGAGAACTCACTTGATTAGCGCATTCAGTTTATTACTGATGCTGAGTCTATCTTGGTCGATGACGGCTCAAGATATGAAAATGCCCGAAGGTGTCACTAAAAATACTAGCGTAGAAGGCATCACAGAATATCAACTCGAAAATGGACTCAAAGTCTTGTTATTCCCCGATCAATCCAAAGCAACCCTCACCGTCAACATCACTTATTTGGTAGGTTCGCGCCACGAAGGATATGGAGAAACAGGTATGGCGCACTTGCTAGAACATCTGGTGTTCAAAGGCACACCAAATCACGAGGACATTCCAAAAGAATTCAAAGATCGTGGTGCTAGATTCAATGGAACGACCTGGTATGATCGTACCAATTATTTTGAAACTGTTCCAGCCTCCGATGACAATCTAGAGTGGGCGATCGAGCTAGAAGCAGATCGTATGGTCAATTCCTATATCTCCGCAGAGGACTTGGATAGTGAGATGACCGTCGTCCGAAACGAATTTGAGTCTGGCGAAAACAGTCCTGTCGGTGTTCTACTGAAAAGGACATTGGCGTCTGCTTTTATGTGGCATAATTATGGTCAGTCGACTATCGGTGCAAGAGCGGACATTGAAAATGTACCCATCAAAAATTTGCAAGCTTTCTACAGAAAATACTATCAGCCGGATAACGCAGTCTTGACGATAGCCGGAAAATTTGAAGAAGTGAAAGCACTGGAGCTAGTCGCTGAACACTTCGGTAAAGTGCCGCGTCCTGAGCGTAAACTGATAGAAACATACACCAAAGAACCGACTCAAGATGGTGAGCGTACTGTTGAGCTGAGAAGAGCGGGCGATATTCAAGTCGTCTCTACTGTCTATCATACTCCTCCGGGCACACATGGCGATTACCCTTCCATGGCAGTTATTGATGAATTATTGACCAATGAGCCTTCCGGTCGTTTGTACAAAGCGTTGGTGGAAAATAAGAAAGCGACGACTGTTTGGAGTTTCACGCCTGCCCTCAAAGAAGGTGGCTTCATTTATATCAACGTGGATGTCAGAAAAGACAATGACTTGATGGAAGCGAAGTCGACTTTGTTGAGTACTTTAGACAGTCTGAACATCAATCCACCAACACCGGAAGAAGTAGAACGCTCCAAAGCTAGACTACTCAAAAACTGGGATTTGGGATACAATAACTCTGATAGAATCGGTATCAGTCTGAGTGAATACATCGCTCAGGGAGATTGGAGATTGTATTTCTTGTACAGAGACAACGTAGAGCAAGTCAGTGTCGAAGATGTCGTGCAAGTCGCACAACGTTATTTCAAGCCAAGCAATAGAACGATCGGACTTTTTTACCCCACTGCTGAAACAGATAGAGCGGAGATTCCTGATGCACCAGATGTAGCAGCATTGGTAGCAGGCTATGAAGGAAAGGAGACGATCTCAGAAGGAGAAGCTTTCGATCCTTCTACGGATAATGTACAGTCTCGTACGACAACTTTCAGGCTAGACAATGGTATGGAAGTCTCCTTTTTGAGCAAAGAAACACGTGGTGATGGTGTTGTTGCGAATATGACTTTCCGTATCGCTAATGAAAAAGCGATCAAAGGCAAAAGTATCGTCGGTCAAATGGCAGCGTCTATGCTAGACAAAGGTACAGAGAGCCTGAATCGTCAAGAAATTCAAGACAAACTAGATAAGTTGAATGCTCGTGTCCGTGTTTATGGCGGTAGTCAAGCAGTCAGCGCACGCATCGAAACAGAGCGCGAAAACTTAGGAGAAACGATCAAGCTAGTTGCAGATATGTTGAAGAATCCTTCTTTCAGTGAAGAAGAATTCACTAAGTTAAAAGAAGAACGTCTGGCAGGTATCGAAAGAAACTTATCTGAGCCGCAAGCTTTGGCAAGCAATGCTTTTGGTCGAGCTTTGAGTCCTTACGACAAAGACGATGTCCGCTACGTGATGACGATGGAAGAAGAGATAGAAGCGGTGAATGCCGTCACACTGGAGGAAGTTAAAAAATACTATGAGGACTTTTATGGTGTCACTTCCGGTACAACGGCTTCTGTAGTCGGTGATTTTGATGAAAACGAAGTCAAAGGATTGTTGAAAGAAGAATTTAGTGACTGGAATAGCAAAGGCACTTACAAGCGTGTTGCTTCTCCTTTCATCGCCAATAAAACAGAGAACATCAACATCGAGACGCCGGACAAAGCGAACTCTATGTTCTTTGCGGGACAAAAAATCAAGATGAGCGACGAAAATCCTGATTATCCGGCATTGATGATAGCGAATAACTTGCTCGGCGGTGGTGGATTGTCTAGCCGATTGGCGAATCGTATCCGTCAGGAGGAAGGTTTGAGCTATGGCGTCGGTTCTTTCTTTAATGCCCGCTCTAAGGATGAAACGGCGACGATTGGTGCTTATGCGATCTACGCGCCTGAAAACAGAGAAGCGTTAGAAAAAGCATTCCGTGAAGAAGTTGAAAAAGCCATCACAGAAGGCTTTACAGAAGAAGAATTTGAAGCAGCGAAAAAAGGATGGCTAGAAGGTCAAAATGTGAGCCGTTCTCAAGATGCTTCTTTGTCTGGTCAGTTGAATAGCAATCTATTCTTGGATCGCGATATGATGTGGAGCAAAGAGCTGGAAGAAAAAGTGGACAATCTAACGGTCAAAGATGTCAATGCAGCTATGAAAAAGTATGTCGATCTAGACAAAATGGTCTTTATCAAGGCTGGAGATTTTGCTGGAGCGGCGAAGAAGGAGAGTAAACCATAGTTTTTTAGACGTTAGACAGATTCATAGATGATAGTGTCTACGCTTTTTCTTATAATGACTGATAAGCCCTTTTCATATTAGCATGGAAAGGGTTTTTTGTTTAACTATTCTTCACTTGTATGATCTCCGCCATGATACTCAGCGCAATCTCAGCCGCTGTTTTTGCATGAATATTGACGCCTATCGGGCCATGAATGCGCTCAATCTGAGCATCAGAAAATCCTGCAGCTTTCATGCGATCTATTCGTTTAGCGTGAGTTCTTCTACTCCCCAATGCACCAATATATGCCACATCTGACGGCAAGAGTAACTGGAGTGCATTATCGTCTATTTTAGGATCGTGGGAGAGGATGACGGCATAAGCGTCGGCGTCTAAACTTTCCTGTTGCAAAATTTCCTCTGGATAAGCTTCTTCTATTCGATCAGGTGGTGTAGAAAAGTGCGTTCCATTCGTAAAAAATCCGCGTGGATCGATTACAATGGTTTCAAAATCATACAGTTGTGCCAATTTTACTAAATGAACGCTGATATGTGCTGCACCGATGAGAAAGAGTCGATCTCTCTTCGGGAAAACTTGTATGAAGTAGGCAGTTTCCTTTGCTGCTACGATTTCGTGCTTTCGATTTTTGTAAGCAGCTAACGAATGTTGAATGATTTCCTCTGAGAGTGGTGATCCCACTACCCTACCATTCGGTGTGATGAGTGTGTAAGTTGGTGAAGTTTCCATTTTCGTGACCAATACACACGCTCGATTATTGGCGATACAGTTCGACCAAACTGCCCATATATCAGGGAAAGTGTTCGCCCAAAATGGCTCTACCCAAACGTCCAGTTTACCACCACAACTCAAACCCATCTGCCAGGCATCTTCATTGGCGATACCATAAGATAGCAGCCGACTTTCACCACTTTTCAGTAGTTCTAGACTCGTCTGTGCAACATTGCCTTCTACGCAGCCACCACTGATTGAGCCGTGCATTTCTAATTGCTCACTGATAATGAGTCCCGATCCCATTGGGCGAGGCGATGAGCCCCAAGTACGGACGACGCGAGCTAGAGTGAAGGCTTTGTCTTGGGAAACCCATGATTGAAGTTGTGGATGTAATTCTTTCATCGACGAATAATCGCAATCGGCATATTTCGGTCGTAGCGACCTTGAATGATCGGTGACTGACGCATACCAGTGTAATCGCGGACATGGCTGCTCACAAAATCGAACAGCTCTTGGATACCAATGGTGTTGTCGCGATTCAAATCGGCTTCTCCTTCCATGCCCCGAATCAAAAAGTGGCTAAAAACACCCTGTCGAAGATTGTTGGATTCCAAAGACGTTTCTTCGGACTTGGAAGACATGATGAGAGCGGTACTTGGATCACTATTCGCCAATTGGGTATAATAGTCGTCCAGCATATTTTCTACTGTCCCGTCGCGGCGGGTCAATAGGCTACCGGAGTGACAAGCATCTGCAATACATAGTTTATACTTGGCAGGGCTTGCTTTGAGCATGGAGTTGATCTCTTCGTGATAGAGTTTATTGTTATAACCATCATAGTCAATAGGCAAGAATGAGCCACGCAGACCATGACCGGAGAAGTACAAAATGACCAAATCATTGGGGCCGGCTTTGCGGAAGGTATTTTTCATGGCACCGAGGATATTGCCTTTGGTCGCCTCCTCATCTATTAAAATACTCATGCGATCTTTGGACAGCGCACCACCTTCGGGACTTCTGAAGAACGCATACATTTTGTAAGCATCGTCATCCGTGTAGCGCAAGATCGGCATATGGTTGTAATTGGCAATACCAACGATTACTGCCCATACTTTTGGTGCATTGGGGCTAGTAGCTGCACCAAAGGTAGTTGTAGTGTTCGGACGAGAGCGCGTCGTTGATTGTGTATAAGTTTCTCGTTTTGAAGCTTTATAGGTACTTGGGTGGCGCTTTCCGGCATAACTACCTTCTTTCCAATAGCCCTCTATGATGCGCCCATATTGATAGTAATAAACACCTTTGCCATGCAGTTTTCCTTTCACTAACATTCCTTCATAACGATCACCATTGCTATATTCGACTTTTCCGTAACCCTCTGGGAAACTACTCGCAAACTTTCCGCTATATCGACCTTTGCCGTCAGGAAAGACATAAACGCCTTGCCCATTGCTGCAATCGCCACTCACACAACCTGTACGCTGACTATATACTTCATTTTGCCCGACAAATTCTCCACCTATCCAGTTGCCAGAAGTTCGCGAGCCATTCGGATGATGCATCGCGCCTTCTCCATCAGGTAGTCCACGCTTAAATTCGCCGACATATTTATTGCCATTGACGTAGTAGAATGTGCCCCATCCGTCAAGCTTGCCGCTCAAAAAGTCACCTCTATACTTGCTGCCATCAGGATAAGCGAAAATGCCTTTTCCATTCCAGCAATTACCGGAAATACAACCTGACTGAATATTGGCGTCTACTCTCGTGATGCCCCCTTTTTCCGTGATGTCATCTACCAAATTGCCGTCCATATCTACTGCCTGTCCTCTTTTCCAATAGCCGGAACGAGAACTCCCATCAGCGTACGTCATCGTCCCTCGACCATCGGGAAAGCGATACTGCCATTGACCGTCGTACTGACTCTCATCGGGATACTTACAAATGCCGTGACCATGAATTTCGCCGTCTTTGAATCCGCCGTAGTATTTGGCACCACTAGGTAAGACGTATACGCCGTCGCCATTTTGACAATCACCGGATTGGCATTGTGCAAAAATGGTTTGTGTCGCAAAAAGAGATAGAAAAAGAGTAAAAAAGGTAGCTGCAATTGGTTTCATAATCAAGTAGCATTAAGTCTTAGTCTGAGTTCAATAGAAATCCATGCCGATAAGCTGTAAATCGGATCGATTCATCTATTGTCACTCATTTAGTTAAGTGTTACGCAAGAAATGAAGATAAGTTAACAAATTTCATCATGTTAACCATTTCTCTTCTCCTTGCATACGTGCAATAGCTCTAAAGGTCGCCTGCTCATTTTGTCCACTGTAGAGTTTCGGCAAACTAGACTTGAACGGGGTTATTGTGTAAAAAATTGGGTATAAGTAGCATTTTGATAGGACAAAGATACGGCCCACTATCGCAACAGTGAGCTGTATCTTTTTGAGTGGCTTTTTTTTCTATATGTGTGGTAGGACTTTTTTTGGAAGTGGTCGAAAATGAGCAGGAGTGGCGTTGAAATCATGCTTGTTCGAACACCAAAGCCTGATAGCTCTGCTTGATCTTTGGTAAGTTGATATTGCGCTTGATGGCTTGAATCACCTGCACCTGCGACTGTCGCAATTCGCGAATTTTACGATCAATTTTAGCATCGCTACCTATTGATTTACTTTTTTCTAACACGCTTTCGATAGATTTTTGATAGATATTGATGGCTGCTTCATACTCGCTGGTGATGGCTTCAATTTCGTCGGTAATGAATCGACTTTGACCGACTGCAAAGTCAGGAAACCGTAATCGCTGATCGTTGATAGCCAGTGAGTAATAAATATTGCCAGAGTCATCTGTAAAGTCGCTAATGATGATGTCGTTGAGCTTACTATTGATGAGGCGATAGTTGTAGTGGTCAATTAGTAGTTCATTGAGCTGAATTTCTAGGTCGTCGGGATTCAATTCAGGATTGAGTGTTTTCACTCTGTCAATGACGAAGTTACGCAGTAGCAATTTCAACGCTTCTGTCCTCACATCTATACCATCCACTTTACTCTCAAAGTCGTCCAGCGCATTTTCTAAACCTTGATAATATTCTACATAGGCGGATAACTTACGCTTCATATCTGTAATGTCTTGGATCGGAATATCGTCACCCTGCAAAGAGGTCGTCACCACCAGTTCTACGATAGATTTGATAGAGCCAACAACGGGCAAACCATCGATCAAAGAAGTTGTAATCGGGGCGGTCAATATATTATTACACACCTGCAAGAATTGGTCTTTTTTTACTTTATTGACTTTAGTGCGTCCTTGAAAAACTTCCTCTTCTAGAATTTTATCGATTCGGTCATTAAGTGAAAATCCTAAATCCTTGTTTTCAGGATTATTCAATGCCGTGATCTGATCGGTATATGCAAAAATCTGATTGGTAAGATCGAGCGCATTCAAAGCGGTCGTCGCTGACTCTACAAACTCGGTGGCATTGAGGGCGCGGGTTTTATTACGCTCTACCAGCGTTTTATTGGTAAATAACTGCGTCTCCGAAATACTGCTGATTCTGCGGTTGTTGTCCACTAATACTTCGTTGAAACGCTCGTATTTTTTGTCCACCTTCGCGATGTCGCCGCGCATCAATCGAGACATGGAATCGACTCGTGCTTGCATTTGCGCGTTGTAGTCATTGGCGACACGACTCATCTCAAAATAACGTTCGTACAAGACATACACACTGTCCGCCAAGCTTTCTTGAGCAGCAATGGAAGTGGAAAACAGAAGGGAAAAAATGATGATTTGAAAATAGCGCATTGAAGAGAGTTTGAGAGAGTGAGATTATGAGAAAATGAGAGCTTCGAGAGCTTTACCAATTAAGGCAATTTGGGCAATTACACTCGTCAACCAAAATCAAGATTTTTCGAAGATACCAGAACTGAGATAGCGGTCACCACGGTCACATACAATGCTGACAATCAAGCCTTCTTGAAATTCTTCAGCGAGTCGTAGAGCTGCTGTCATCGCTCCGCCACTGCTGATGCCTGCAAAAATGCTTTCTTCACTGGCTAGTCGTTTGGTCATAGCGACAGCATCTTTCTGGCTGACATCTATGATACGATCTACGCGCTCGGATTCGTATATTTTGGGGAGAAAAGCTGGTGACCATCTTCGAATGCCGGGGA
Source organism: Bacteroidota bacterium (assembly GCA_038749535.1). Lineage (GTDB taxonomy): Bacteria > Bacteroidota > Bacteroidia > Chitinophagales > Saprospiraceae > JAAUTG01. Next base: position 25,036 of record JBCDHX010000016.1, on the reverse strand, counting down.
TGCGGCTGCCGTCTTCCGGCTGCACGCCTATGATCTGAATATCCGGATTTTGTTCTTTCAAATACCTCGAAACGCCCATGATTGTACCGGTAGTGCCCATTGAAGAGACAAAATGGGTGACTTTCCCTTCGGTATCTCGCCAGATTTCAGGACCTGTGGTTTTGTAATGCTGTCGCCAGTTGTCGTCGTTCCCAAATTGATTGAGCATAAAAGCTCCTTCTTGCTGGACTAGCTGCTCGGCATATTCTCTGGAATATTCGATGCCTTTGTCGTCGGGGGTCAGAATAACTTTCGCGCCATAGGCTTGCATGGTTTGGATACGCTCTTTAGTGGCACTTTCGGGCATCACAAGCGTAATCGAAATCCCGAATTGTGCTGCAATCATTGCTAGTGCGATACCAGTATTGCCGCTCGTCGCTTCCACCAATTGCGTCTCTCCCCTGATGTCACCACGCTTCCACGCCTCGTTTATCATGCCGAATGCTGCTCGATCTTTGACGCTACCGCCTGGGTTTTGTCCTTCTAGTTTCCCGAAGATTTGAACGCCTTTTAGGGTGTGTAGTCGCTGTATTTCGGCAAGTGGTGTGTTGCCGATTAGATTTAGGATAGATGTCATGTTTGTACTAACGTTGAATAAAGGCAAAGATACAAGCTAGCCCAAAAAAAGGGTATGAAATCGGATAAAGTAAAACCTAATAAGAGCACGCCAAATCAAATCCCTTTGATATTGAAATCTATTTTATACATTTGTAATGAAGTGTTTGATTGGTGGCAAAGGATTGTATTAAAATATTTTACTGAACATCTAAATTTTGAACAAATAAAAGAGCTATATTCAGATACCCTCCTATTTTGCCACAATTAAAACTCAGCATACTCAACTCTCAATTTCCCACATACTCAACTTTAAAACAAAAATTTACATATAAATTTAGCTTTACTATTATTTTCAAAACAAAACTTAAATCGTATGAAAATGAAATTACCGTTGTACTTCGCTAAGAAAGTACAAAGGAAGAGTTTGCTACTCTTATTCTCATTGATTTGCACCGCGAGCCTTTTCGCCCAACGAGAAGTGACAGGAACAGTCGCCACCTCAGATGGTACACCGCTCATCGGAGCTAGTGTCTTGGTGGCAGGTACAGCATCAGGTACAGTCACTGATATCGATGGCAACTTTGCGATCAGAATCGGTGAAGATGCTGAGTCATTCACTGTTAGCTATACTGGTTACGAAACTCAGGAAGTCCCGATCACTGCTGCCAATGTCTATGATATCATTTTGGAGGAAGGTGTTCTCATCAGTGAAGTTGTCGTTACAGGTTATACAGTCGATGATCGCCGAAAAACGCCTGGGTCTGTTTCGACTATCGAAGCAGAGGCATTGCAAGCCATTCCATCAGGAAACGTTGAACAGCAGCTACAAGGACGTGTGGCAGGTGTGACAGTCGTTACCAATGGACAGCCAGGTACATCAAGCCAAGTACGTGTACGTGGCTACGGTGCTTTGGGTGGAAACCAGCCACTTTATGTTGTAGATGGTGTACCTACCGGATCGACAGCTTTCTTGAATCCTGATGATATCGAATCTACTACTGTCCTAAAGGATGCAACAGCAGCTTCTATTTATGGTGCGCGTGCAGCCGGTGGTGTGATTGTTTTTACAACAAAGAAAGGATCAAATAAGGGACTGAAAGTAACCTATAATGGTATGGTCGGTGTGACTACACCTGGCGAAGGATTTGAAACATTGAGTCCTCAGCAACAAGCTGACTGGACATGGAATGCTATCCGAAACGGAGCAGAACTAAATGGAGAAACACCTGTATTCAGTCATCCTCAGTATGGAAATGGGCAAACACCTGTTTTACCAGACTTCCTGCTAGTCGGTAACGATGCTGGTCTTTCTGCCAGTGAAGTCGACTTAGCTGAAGCAGAGGCATTATACAATGTCGACCCTGAGGCTGGTGCGATCTATAATGTGATTCGCGCCAATAAAGAAGGGACAGATTGGTATGATGTATTGACGAGAAATGCAGTTCTTAACCGTCATTCCTTAGGCTTTTCAGGAGGCTCTGAAAACAGCACTTACTATTTGGGGCTTGGTTTTCAGGAGCAAGAAGGAATCGTAAAACAGCAAGATTTCTCTCGATATTCTCTTCGCTTGAATACTAAATTTGATGTATTACCAGGATTTAGAATTGGAGAAAACATCCAAGCTACCTATCGCTCTGCTCGCGGTATCCAAGGTGGAGGTGGTGGTATTGGTTCTTCTGATGACGAAAGTATCGTGAACCAAGCTTATCGTATGTCACCAATCATTCCTGTTTTCAATGAGTTTGGTGGATATGCAGGTACAGCTGCTCCCGGCTTCAATAACCCATCAAATGTGCAAGCTATCGTCGATGGTAATGCCAATGATCGTCCCTTCTCTACAGAAATTTTTGGTAATGTATTCGCAGAATATGAGCCAATTGCAGACTTAGTCATCCGTACAAGTTTCGGGGGTAGCTATGGTGCTTTCACTAGTACAAACTACACCAGACGTACGTATGAGGATTCCGAAAATAACAGTTCATTCGGATTTTCTCAGTCACACAACTGGGGCGTAGAATGGGTTTGGACCAATACATTGAACTATAAAAAGCAATTTGGTATTCACGGCTTTGACTTATTAGTTGGTCAAGAAGCTCTAAACTTTGGTGTTGGTAGAGGAATCTTTGGCTCTGGTATCAATCCGTTTGCTCAGACTGTTGACTTCGTCAACTTATCTACTGTCGATCAGCCTGTCGTAAATGGTGGACATGGCAATGGGGTGACTTTTGCCTCTTACTTTGGTCGTTTGAACTATGACTTGAATGACAAATACATCATCTCAGGAGTGATTCGTAGAGATGGTTCTTCTCGATTTGGTTCAGAAAATCGCTACGGTATCTTCCCGGCAGTTTCTGCTGCTTGGCGTATTTCTGCCGAGTCTTTCATGGATGGAGTTGGTTTCATTGATGACTTGAAACTAAGAGGTGGCTACGGTATCATGGGTAACTCTAACAACGTGAACCCTAATAACCAATTTAGCTTATTCTCTACTTCACTGGGTGCTTCTTCTTATGATATTGGAGGTACAAATGGAAGTATACAGCAAGGATTCTTTAGAAATAGAATTGGTAACCCAGCTGCACGTTGGGAGCAAGCCATCACTGCTAACGTGGGTATAGATGCCCTTTTGTTTGATGGAAAACTAGATTTAGGCGTAGAAGTATGGAGTAAGCAAACAGAAGATTTGTTGTTCCAGTTACCAGTAACGGCTCAGACTGGTTTCTTCGCCAATCCACCATCTGTCAACGTAGGTGAGATGCTGAATACTGGCGTTGACGTCATCGCTACTTATCGTGAAAACGTAGGTGAGTTTGGTATGGAAGTGACCGTCAATGGTGGCTTCTTGAACAATGAGATTGTTTCACTAGCACCTGGCATCGAAGAACTGCCTGACTTCTCCGACTATCGTGGCATCAATGTGATCGTCAACCGAGTAGGTCGTCCTTTATCTAACTACTTCGGATATAATGTAGTAGGTCTTTTCAGAGACGACGCAGATGTAGAAGCACATGCTACACAACCAGATGCAGCACCTGGTCGCTTCAAGTTTGAAGACATCAACAATGACGGAGTCATCGATGAAGAGGATCGTACCGATTTGGGAAGTCCAATTGCAGATTTCACAGGTGGTCTGACCTTGAAGTTTACTTATAAAAACTTCGACTTGAGCGTCTACTCTTTTGCTTCTTTGGGTAACGAGATTTATAATGTTTCCAAGCGATTCACTGACTTCTATCAGTTGTTTCCGGGTGCGGCAATGAGCACGCGTATTTTGGATTCTTGGACACCTAATAATTTAGATGCTGAAATTCCAATCATCGAGACAAATGCAAACTTTAGTAACTTGGGGCAGTCCAACTCCTTCTATGTAGAGGATGGCTCTTATTTCCGTTTGCAAAACTTGACATTAGGTTTCAATCTACCGTCAACTATCTTGAATTCTTGGAACATGGATAAACTGAGACTATTTGTAAGTGCGAATAACCTATTCACTATTACAAATTATAGTGGTCTAGATCCAGGTGTAGGTGGAGATGCAGATACTCGTTTCGGAATTGATAGAGGTAACTTCCCAGTCACACAGAGCTTTACATTTGGTGCGAATGTCGGATTCTAGTCAAAAAAACCAAACTTAATTTCTTAAAAAAGATTGATAACATATGATTGACATTTCTAATCAAAAGAAGTGCCATTTTCATAGAAAAATTTAATTTATTTATTATGAAAATTATAAAGTATTTAGGAATGACGGCTGCTCTTGTGCTGTTTTCCTTGACTGCTTGCCAAGATGATTTTCTGGATGTCGCTCCTACTGCTTCTCTGAGCCAGACAGAATTATCTTCTCAAGCTGGTCTGGAAGGTACATTGATCGGCGCGTACAGTATGCTACTGGGTAGAGGTGGCTTCTACTCAGATGCTTCCAACTGGTTTTGGGGATCTGTATTAGGTGGAGACGCCAACAAAGGGACAAATGCAGGTGACCAAGCTCAAGTTAATGAGATCCAGACTTATGCTGCTCAACCTAACAATGGTTCTATCCTTCAAAAATATGAGCGATCATATGAAGGTGTGGCAAGAGCCAACTCTACACTAAAGTTAATCGCAGTAGCTAAAGAAGTGGGAGAAGTGCCTACGGACGTGATCAACAGAATTGAGGCAGAAGCTCGTTTCTTGAGAGGTCACTACTATTTTGACTTGAAGAAGAACTTCAACGATGTACCTTATGTAGATGAAACTTGGGATGAAGTCACACTGGTTAGCAACAACAAAGACATCTTCCCGGATATCGAAGCAGATTTTCAGTTTGCTTTTGATAACCTACCGGAAACACAAGGTCAAGTAGGTCGTGCTAATAAATGGGCAGCGGGTGCTTACTTGGGTAAAGTACTATTGTTCCAAGAAAAGTGGGCTGAAGCTAGAACTGTGCTGAGAGATGTAGTAGAGAATGGTACGACGCCTTCTGGACAAGCTTATGGCTTGTTGGATGACTATGGTGATCTATGGCTAGCAGCTAGCGACAACTCTAGAGAGACTGTTTTTGCTTCTCAAGCTGCAGCTAACACAGGAACTATCAATAATGCAAATCCTGCGATGGTATTGAATTTTCCTCACGGTTCTGCTGGTCCTGCGCGTCCGGGTGGCTGCTGTGGATTCTTCCAGCCTAGCTTGACTTTGGCTAACTCTTTCCGTACAGAAGATGGCTTGCCACTATTGGATGAGTCTTACAACGATGAAGGGAATGCACTAACTACTGATTTGGGACTATCTAGTGGAGACGCTTTCACTGTAGATGATAAAGCTGTTGATCCTAGACTAGATCACTCTGTTGGTCGTCGTGGTATTCCTTTCTTGAACTGGGGACCACATCCAGGCTTTGACTGGATTCGTGATCAGCCTTACGGTGGACCTTACTCGCCTAAGAAATTCATGTACACCAAAGATGGTGGAGACAATGATGGAAGTTCTTGGACGCCCGGTTACACTGCTATCAACTACAAAGTGATCCGCTTTGCAGATGTGTTGCTAATGTTGGCAGAAGCTGAAATCGAAACTGGTGACTTAGGTGCAGGTTTGGAATTGATCAATCGCGTACGTGAAAGAGCAATAAACTCTTCTATCTTCAACGATACTGGTGAGCCTGCTGCTAACTACGAAGTAGAATTATACGACTCTTTCGCTAATGCAGAAGAAGCAATCACTGCACTTCGCTTCGAGCGTAAATTAGAGCTATCAGGAGAAGGACACCGCAAGTATGACTTGGTACGCTGGGGCACAGCATCCAATGAACTAAATGCTTACTTGGCTTATGAGAACTCCTTCTTGACGTCTCCTTTCTCAGGAGCTACGTTTACGTCAAACAATGATGAGTTCTTGCCGATTCCGCAGAACGAAATTGACTTACAAGGTTCAGATGTCATTATCCAGAATCCTGGTTACTAGATTAAAAGAGGTGAAAGATGAGGGGTAAAAAGTGAGTTGCTTTAACCGTTTATCTTTAAGATAAATGCTATTAAAATATAGTTTCAGAAAGAAGGATCATCCACTGTGGTGATCCTTCTTTATCTTTGTACCCTCCTCAGCCAATACCATCAAAATTCATTAGTCAAAACATGAGCAAAAGCTATTTCAAATACAGCCTGTTTCTCTTCGTCCTTTTTTTAACTGCCTGTAACCACCAAAAAGAACAACCGCTCTTCCAACTTCTTCCTGAAACGCAAACAGGACTGACTTTCAACAATGATATCACCGAAAATGACTCTTTCAATATCCTCGTCAAAGAATTTGTCTATAACGGTGGAGGTGTAGCAACAGGTGATCTAAATGCCGATGGTCTAGACGATCTATTTTTTACTGGCAATCAAGTCGATAACGCCCTCTTTTTGAATAAAGGAGAGCTGCAATTTGAAGATATTAGTGAGGTTGCTAATATTCAAAAACCATTCGCTGAACAATGGTCGTCTGGCATCAATATTCTGGACATCAATCTAGATGGCAAGCTCGATATTTATGTCTGTAATACTTTAGCGGCTGACTCAAATCTCCGAAGAAACTTACTTTACATCAATCAAGGAAACGACGACCAAAACCGCCCTATCTTTGAAGAAATGGCAGCCGCTTATGGCATAGACGATGCTAGTCATTCTTCTCACGCTCAGTTTTTTGACTACGACAATGATGGCGATTTAGACTTATTTGTAGGCGTCAACTGGATCGAGAGAGAATATCCCAATCGCTTTATCGAGCTGACAGATGATGGCTCTGCACCAAACAGAGACAATTTATTTGAGAATACGTGGAATGACGATTTGGGTCATCCAGTTTTTACAGATGTGTCTTTGGAAGCAGGTATTTTGTATGATGGCTACAGCCACAGCACATTGATCTATGACTTCAATGAAGACGGCTGGCAAGATATATATGTCGCCAATGACTATCAAAGTAACGACCTCATTTTCATCAATAATCAAGACGGCACGTTCAGCAATCGAGCCAACGACATTTTCAAGCATTTCTCGCTCTCTTCGATGGGGAGTGATCTAGGTGATATCAATAACGACGGCAAAGCAGACTTTTTCACTTCCGAAATGCAGCCCTACTATAACAAGCAAAAAAAGCTTTTCCAAGGTCCAAGCAACTATCAAAATCAACAGCTCACTGAGCAGTTTGACTACACCTACCAATATCCCCGAAATACTTTACAGATCAATCAAGGCATAAACCCAGAAGATAACCTTCCGATCTACAGCGAAGTAGGCATGTATGCTCAACTTCAAGAAACCGACTGGAGCTGGGCGACCCTTTTTGCAGACTATGACAACGATGGCTGGAAAGACCTTTTTGTCGCCAATGGTTTTCCCAAAAACATCATCGACCGCGATTTTTCTGACTTTCGCGCTTCTGTCGGCAATGTAGCTTCTACAAAATATTTGCTGTCGCTGATTCCGGAAATCAAAGTGCCCAATTTCGTCTTTCAAAATCAAGGTGATCTCACTTTCGAGAACAAAAGCGAAGCTTGGGGTGTCGATGTCGCTTCCTTTTCTAATGGCGCGATTTATGCTGACTTGGACAAGGATGGCGATTTGGATTTGGTGACGAATAATATTGACTCGCCTGCATTTTTGTTTGAAAATACCAGCAATCCTTTGGAGGATGAGGAAGCCAATCGCTTTTTACGAATCGCTCTAGAAGGATCACCTCAAAATCCTGATGCTTTCGGTGCAAAAGTGATGATTGAAACCAATGGCGAAACACAAACAAATTACCTCATTTCCAATAGAGGCTATTTATCCAAAACAGAAAATACGCTTCATTTTGGCGTCGGAAACGTAGAGACTGTCGAGCACGTAGAAGTCGTTTGGGCAGATGGAAAGGTCAGCCAATTGGATGAAGTGACAACCAATCAAACGATCACCGTAGCGCACAAAGAAGCAAAGCAAATGAACGTCAGTGCGACCAAAACTGCTCCTTTGCTGCAGGTTGTAAGAGACATCGAAGGATTAAACTATCAGCATACCGAATACGACTTCGCCGACTTCAATTTCCAGCGCACCTTACCTCATAAATTTTCTCAATACGCGCCAGCGATTGCGGTCGGTGATGTGACAGGAGATGGTCTGGAAGATGTATTTATCGGTGGGAATATGCAACAGCGAGCACACTTTTTCATACAGCAACCTGATTTAAGCTTTGATACGATTCATTTTGGGCAATATGGGATGAATCAAGAAGACATGGGTGTTTTGCTATTCGATGCAGACGGCGATGGCAATAATGATTTGTACTTAGCGAGAGGTGGCAGTCAATTGATCGAAAATAACCTTGGCTATCAAGATCAACTGTGGCTTAATGATGGCAGTGGCAACTTCTCTCAAGCCACGAAAGCCTTACCTGAAAACTACAAAAATGCCTCTTGTGTCAAAGCCGCCGACTACGATCAAGATGGTGATTTGGATTTGTTTATCGGTGGAAGTGTGCAGCCTTTTGGTTATCCTTTTGCAGATAAAAGTTTACTACTGCGCAATGACTCTGAAAATGGTGAAGTCAAATTTACAGATGCGACTTCTAGTACTTTTGGAACAGAAGTAGGACTTGGTATCGTAAGCGATGCGATTTGGACAGATTTCAACAATGATTTTTTGCCAGATTTGATTGTGGCGAGTAAATGGCACCCAATTCAGCTTTTTGAAAACAATGGCAAGCAGCTCGTTCGAGTAGAAAATACTCAACTCAACGACAAAAGCGGTTGGTGGAATAGTTTAGCTGCTGCCGATCTAGACAACGACGGCGATATGGACTATATCGCTGGAAACTTTGGCGAAAATCTCTACTATCGTGCTACTGAAAAGGAACCGATTCGCGTCTATGGAAAAGACTTGGATAACAATGGTATGGTCGATCCTTTGATTTCTGTTTATTGGCAAGATTCTTTGGGACGAAAAGATGAGTTTCTCTATCACCCTAGAGCCGATATGCTCAATCAATATGTCGGTATTCGCAAAAAATACAACACATACGCCGCCTACGGCTCGGACAATGTTTCTCAGATGTTTTCGGATGGTGAAATAGAAGGTGCGCTCATTTTGGAAGCCAATTTTATGTGCTCAGCTGTCATTGAAAATTTAGGTGATGGACAATTTGAAGTTTACGAACTACCTGTCGAAGCACAACTCGCTCCTATTTACGGCATCAAAGCCACTGATGTCAACAACGATAATTTATTGGATATTTTAATGATTGGAAACGATCTAGGTGTAGAAGTGCAGCAAGGACGAGCCGATGCTTTCAATGGCTTGGCTTTACTCAACAAAGGCGATTTCAATTTCCAATCTACCCAAGCTGCCGATAGCCGATTTTATGTGCCAGAGGCTGGTATTGGTTTAGCGACCATGCAACACGATGGAAAAGAATTGATTTTGGCGACTCAAAATCGGGCAGAATTAAAAGTGTTTTCTGCTCCAACTTCTTCTAGATTTATTCCATTGCAGGACGATCAAACAAAGGCTATTTTGTACTTTGAAGATGGACAGAAACGTATGGTTGAGCTGTATCGGGGCGATGGATTCCTTTCTCAGAGTGGGCGGTATTTGGTGCAGACAGAAGCAGTAAAACGAACGGAGATCTTTGATAGACAGGGAAAGATGATTCGACAAGTGGAATAAGCATTTTTGACCGAAAAATACCTCACAACAAACATTCCTTCATGCCATAGGTTAGTCTCTATATACCATTTATATTCTCTTCTATGGCAGTCAATATACCTGAAACAGACAAAGAACGCATCGTCATCATTGGTGGTGGTTTTGCAGGATTGGAGCTTGCGCGAAAGCTCATCAAATCAGACTATCAAGTGGTGCTGATCGACCGCAATAACTTCCACCAGTTTCAGCCGCTTTTTTATCAGGTTGCCATGGCAGGCTTGGAGCCGAGCTCTATTGTTTTTCCATTTCGTCGGATTTTTCAGAAGGCTAAGGATGCCTATATTCGAGTAGCAGAGGTAAAATCTGTGGATACTGAGAAGAAGATCGTTGAGACGTCGGTAGGTGATATGTGGTACGATCATTTGGTGATTGCGATAGGTGCAGAAACTAACTTTTTCGGGAATGAACGTATCGCCAAGCATGCCATCCCGATGAAATCAGTCTCTCAAGCACTCTATCTCCGCAATCACATATTGGAAGACTACGAAAAAAGCGTTACGGTGCGCGATTTTTCTGATCGACAGCAATTGATTGATATTGTGATCGTCGGTGGTGGTCCTACGGGTGTGGAGTTGGCAGGATCGCTGGCAGAAATGAAGCGCTATGTCATTCCTAAAGAATATAAAGAGCTGAATCACAAAGAGATAGATATCTATCTGGTGCAAAGTGGTGATCGTTTGCTATACGGTATGAGTGATAAAGCTGGAGAAGATGCGTTACGCTTTTTGACAGAACTAGGTGTACGCGTGCAGCTCAATAGCCGAGTGACGGACTACGACGGCGAACGTGTCTATATGAAAGATGGTAACAGTATCCCGACGGACAAACTGATCTGGGCAGCAGGCATTATCGGCAATACCTTAAAAGGTATACCAGAAGATATCATCGACCGAAAAAATCGCATCAAAGTCAACCATTACAGCCAAGTAGAAGGTGTGGCAGATGTTTATGCCATCGGAGATATTGCTATGATGTCTACAGAAGACTATCCCGACGGCCATCCGCAAGTCGCACAGCCTGCACTACAACAAGCTAAGACACTCGCCAGAAACTTCAAACGAAAACTCAAAGACAAAGAACCCAAGCCTTTCAAGTACTTCGACAAAGGCTCTATGGCGACCATCGGACGACAGAGGGCAGTTGCCGACCTTCCTGCTTTTTCCTTTAGTGGATCGCTGGCTTGGTTGGCTTGGCTAGTCGTGCATTTGTTTGCACTAATCGGTACACGCAACAAGTTGTTTGTCTTTTTGAACTGGATTTGGAATTATTTCATGTACAATCAATCGTTGCGGCTGATTATTCGTCCGTACACGCGGAAGGAATTATGAGAGGATGTAAACAACTATCATAAACCATACAATTCCCACCAAAATAAATAACGTTCCTACATTCGCGAGCCTTTTCTCCTTTATCCATTTGTATTTGGGGGTGTAAGCATCCTGTGGGTCGATGAAAATTTTTCTAAATATTTTGAATAAAGCAATGCAATAAATAGCAGTCCCAATTACTACCGAAATATTCGTTACCCAAAGTAATCTGTCCATGCTTAAAGTGCTTTCATTAATCTGCTATGACATCAATGAGCGAGTGTAAAGGCACAACTGATTATGACGTAATCGAAAGGAATCTCAACTAGCTAAAATAAATCATCACCCAAGCCACAACGCCCAAAATAAACAAGGACGCCACGATGTCGATCCAACTGTAACTACTCTTGTTTTGCGTACGCTGTTCGGCAGTCAATGTACCCATCGTCAAGCCTTCCAATTTTGTAGCACTTGGTCGCGGTGTCAACACGGAAACCGTGACCGCCACCGCCACGCAGAACAAAAAGAAGAAGGACGAAAACTTCAAAAAATTCATATCGGCAATAGCGAACAAGAGGGAATCAGGATCGAGTCCGGCTTTGCTCACTTCTAATGTCAACCGAATCGCAGCGACAACCAAACCACTCACCAAAGTTGCCATCGCACCCTGATAGTTGATGCGGCTGTAAAAAATACCGAGTAAAAAAACAGCCGTGATAGGAGGCGCGATATAAGACTGTACACTCTGGAGATAGCCATAGAGTGCACCATCTGCCAATTGTTGGATAATTGGAATCCAAATAATGCCTAAAACGACGACAACCGCTGTAGCAATTCGTCCGACGTTGACGAGTTCTTTTTCTGGCGCAGCAGGACGTATTTTTTTGTAAATATCGACTGTAAAAAGGGTCGAACAGCTATTGAAGACCGAAGCCAAAGAAGACATCAAAGCTGCCATTAATCCGGCGGCAACCAGTCCCCGCAATCCGGCTGGCAGAACTGCCATCATCAGCGTTGGAAACGCTTCATCCGGTGTATCCCAATTCAACTCACCTTTCATTTTAAGCACCAATGCGATGACACCCGGAATGAGAAATAAAAAGACGGGCATCAACTTCAAAAACGCCCCAAAAATGCTACCTCTTCTCCCCTCTTTGATATTTTTGGCAGTCAAAACGCGTTGTACGATCACCTGATCAGTACACCAATACCAAATCCCGACAATGGAGGACGACAGCACCAGCCAATGCCAAGGATACTCAGCATCATCCATAGATCGCCACATATTCATATACTCAGGTCCTACCGTGTCGACAATTTCGTTCCAGCCACCGACTCTGTCTAGTCCCAAGAAAGTCAAAGTTGCTGCTCCGATGACCAAGATAACCGCTTGCAAAGTCTCCGTATAAACGACCGCTCGCATTCCACCCAAAATGGTATAGATACCAGTCAAAACCACTGTCGCCAAAGCTCCTGTCATGAACGGAATGTCTAGTAAAGTGGAAATAACAATACCTCCGGCATAGAGCGTCACCGATACTTTGGTCAATACATAAGCCGCTAGACTGAAAAGTGACAAAAACCAACGCGCACGAGATCCGAATCGTTTTTCCAAAAACTCCGGCATCGTAAAGACGCCGCTACGCACATAGAAAGGCAAAAATAGCCAGCCCAGCAGCACCACTATCCAAGCGTGTAACTCATAAATAAGTAATGGAAACTTATCCCCAGCTCCTGAACCTGCCAGACCTACGACGTGCTCCGACCCAATATTGGAAGCAAAAATAGAAGCACCGACGACAAACCAGCCCATGTTGCGACCGGCCAGAAAGTAGTCTTCTGTGTCTTTTTGTTTTTGGAGAATAACCCAGGCAGCGACACCGAGTAGGAGTAAGAAATAGCCAGCGATGACGATCCAGTCGAGGGTGACGAGTGTGTTTTGCATTTGTTTGTTGTTGGTTTAAGCGTGTCTGTCTTATATTTTTTATCCTGACATATCAGAAATCTCCCAATTATCAGCACCGATTATCTTACCATGAAATCGCGGCGATCTATGCCCAGCCGCTTCATTTTGGAGTCCAAGGTCTTAGGATTCATCTGTAAGCACTCCGCTGCACCACCTTTGCCGCTCACTTGCCAGTTGCAGTGTTTCAAGACTTTGATGATGTATTCTTTTTGCATCTCCCTCAAAGAAACGAATTCATCCGGCAGCATAACTTGATAGTCAGGTTCCCAAAAATCTAGATTGAGTTTGGTCGCTCTAGATAGTATAACGGCACGCTCGATGATATTTTCCAGCTCTCGGATATTGCCGGGATAGTTGTATTTCATCAGCTTGTCCATTGCCTTTTTGGAGATCTTCGTGACGCTGCGTCCTATCTTTTCACTAAACTTCTTCATGAAGTGAGTTGTCAGACTCGGAACATCCTCTTTGCGCTCCCTGAGCGGTAGATTGTTAACTGGAAAAACGTTCAACCGATAATACAAATCTTGCCGAAACTTACCTTCTTGACTCAGTGCTAGCAAATCGCGATTGGTCGCTGCTACGACACGTACATCGACATTGAGTGTTTCGTTGCTGCCTAGCCGTGAAAACTCGCCACCTTGTAGTACGCGCAAAAGTTTGGCTTGTAGTTCCAAAGGTAACTCACCGATTTCGTCCAAAAATATCGTGCCGCCATCCGCCAGCTCAAAACGCCCAATTTTTCGGCGATCTGCTCCTGTGAATGCCCCTTTTTCGTGACCGAATAATTCACTTTCCATCAGATTGGCAGGTAGGTTAGCACAGTTGATTTTGACCAATGATTTTTTTGATCTATTGCTCAGGCTGTGTACTGCTCTTGCCAATAGTTCCTTGCCCGTTCCTGTTTCTCCTAGTATGAGTACCGTTGTGTCTGTGGGCGCTACTTTTTGCAGCTCTCTAAGTGTCTCTTGATATTTGGGAGAGACAGTGATGATTTCATCGAAGTTGTAGTAAATGCGGATATCTTCGTATAGATATTCATTTTCTGCTTGTAGACGCTCTTTGAGTTTGTCTAGTTTTTCGATCACCGCTTTGAGTTCTGCTTCCTTTTGTTTGCTCTCTGTGATGTCTCTTAGGATGGCCGCAATGTATTCTTTTTCCTCAAACTGCAAGAAGTTGACACTTACATTGACCGGGAAGTGAGAACCATCTTTTCTCGAATGTATCGACTCGTAGGAAACATGCTTTTCCTTGCGAAACCATTCCCATCTTTCCTCCCACAGCTCTGCCTCTACCAAGGGCGCGACATCCCAAACGTGCTTACCAAGCAGTTCTTTTTTGGTGGACTGATGAGCAACGGCGACCGCATCATTGACGAAGATGAATTTGCCTTCATTATTGATCCAGAAGACCATATCGCTTACGCTTTCTAGCATAAACTCTTTCATTCTCAGTTGCTTCGCCACTTCTTTTTTTCTAGAAATATCTTGGACAACACCTATCAGTTTGCGCACTTCTCCATCTGCGATTTGAGGCATGACAGAGACATTGAGGTACTTTTCTTCTCCCTGCGCATCTACGATATCGATGTTTTCATCAAAGGGGATTCCGGTGGCTATTGCCTCCCGAAAGGCTTTTTCTAACTTAATTTTAGAAGAAGTCGAACAGAGCTGCATCCCCAGTTCTATGTTGATGGTCATTTGCTCATCCATGCCCAATAGGCGGGGGATTTCGTCACTGTGATACAGTTCTTTGGTTGCTATATTCCATTCCCATGCCCCGATACGGACGATTTCTTCTGCAAATTGAAAAAGGCTTTGCATTCGCTGATTGTCACCTATATTTTTGGCGGTGATGAAGACGACGGGCTCTTCTGCCAAAGTGCATAGACTCATTTCCCACTGTACAGGCATGGAGTGCCCAAAACGATGGCGATGCTGTGTGGTAACAGAGAAGACTTTCTTTCTATTGAGTTGGTGCATCCATTGATTCCACTGGAGACGATTGATGGTAGGCGCAACTTTGAAGATACTGGAAGCCGTGAGGTCGTAGCCGACATTGGATTTGGAAGTCGGATTGTGGTAGAGAATATTACCCGCTAAATCTGTCCAAAGTACAGCTTCTTTGATATGGGATAGGCTAAACTGAACGGTGTTGTGATCGACGGATTTCATTGTCTGTATATTTTACCGCAACAATCTCAAGTACTCGAACCTAACCCAGCGAGCTTACCGAACTATTTATATTTATATGTCGGAAGTGATCAAGACAACCACACGACGTATGAAATACGGTATGGCAAAGTGAAACAACTACTGCATCGACCAAATTGGACTATAGATGTCTAGTGCTTTTTGATTGTTTATGACCTATGATAAATAAATTGGTAGTACTAAATACAAGGAAGTTCTGACATCTCAGGAACAGAATACATATTTTAACAATTGTTAAAATTATATATACATTGATAATCAGCTAGTTACGTTTTTGGCACGTCGTTTGGTATGTAGTGTTGTGGAGGGTTGTTGCAAAACATATTCCTTATGAACTATAATAGCAAAAGCCATCAATTGACAAGTGATGCGTATACCAATCTGAAAGCAGAGTGGGTCATCATACTCGTAACAAGAGCTTCTTCAGGCACTTCTTTTATGATGCAATTGGTCATGGATAGCCTCAGACAAAAGTATGAAGATAGCATGAAGTTCTTCGATTATCCGATTGAAGAATTTCAGCATGATTATGGAGCAGAGATACAAGTCGAAAAGACGCCTACTACGCTCTTATTCCAAAACGATGAGCTACAGCACCAGTTTGAAGGTTTGACTTCAATAGAAGAACTCGAAAACGTTTTACTAAATCAGCACCCGATTTTGTCCTTTTAAACCTGTTCCCTTGAAACCTTTAGCCTACATCCTTCCAACGTTGACCCTAATCAACCAAAACTTATTGTAAGACCGTATTTAACTAGTGTTATCATCTTTGAAAGCCAAAAATTGCCTTTTGAAGCCAAAACTTTAAACAAGCAACATCCATTAGACAACCTCGGCAAACCATTTTTTTGAAATCACCTACAAACTATTTAGTCTTTCAGAAAGCCAAAATTTGAAAATCACCTAAATCCGTTGACTACACCATTAAATCAATTTTTTTTGAAATCACCTATATCGTATATCCCTCATTCCAATACTGCGAGTACATGTACTCGTATTGCTCACAACAATTGAATAAAGGGTGAGATGAAGCCATCTCCCCTCTTTTTTTGAGCAACTACAAACATAATTTCCATGTCAAATCACTCGAACAACCAGTAACGTATAAGTGTGTGAACACACTTGTTTTACCTATGATAATGATTGGGGATGGGGTATAGAATCTCATCCTTTTTTTGTCTGTATGAGTTTAGTAAGAAATTGCTAAAAGGCTCGGTGCGCTCCAAATTCGGGCAACACTTTATCCTTCTCAGACAATACAACATCCGCCTCAACGATCTGCCAATCAATGTCTAGCTTTGGATCATTATACATGACTCCACCTTCACTTTTTTTGCTGTAATAGTTGTCTACTTTATAGGCAAATATAGCCGTCTCGCTTAGTACCACGTAGCCGTGTGCAAATCCTCGTGGTACGAAAAGTTGCTTTTTATTTTCAGCACTCAACCGAATGCTGTAAGACTGCCCATAAGTTTCAGAATGTGGTCGGAGATCGACTGCTACATCTAGAACTTCACCTTCTAGGACACGTACCAGTTTTGCCTGCGCATAAGGTGCGACCTGATAATGCAATCCACGTAGTACACCATACGTGCTTTTGGCTTCATTGTCTTGAATGAAGGTAGTGCGGATGCCTGCTGCTGCGAAGGTTTGAAAATTGTAACTTTCATAAAAGTAGCCACGCTCGTCTTTCCACAATTGTGGCTCAAAAACGATCAAATCAGCGATAGGTGTCGGATGAAAAGGCATAGTTGTTCTTTTGGCGCGAAAGTAGACATTGTCAGTGGAAGGCACAAGGTGTAATTCAGTGGACAATTCAAATACCGATCCGCTCTCCCATTTTCACAAAAGTTTCCATCTGATTTCGGGTGTTTTCTAGAAGGTCAGCGTCGATTTTGACTTTCTCTCGATCTACTAGAAGAACTATAGTCGAACCACCAAAAGCAAAGTACCCCATCTCTGTTCCTTTTTTCATCACTTGATTGGGTGTGTATGTTTCGATGATGCTGCCCACCATAGTCGCACCGATGGGCGCAATGAGTACGCTTCCTTTTTCGGCTGTTTTTAGTAGGCAATATGCTCTTTTATTGCCACAGAAAACACGCACAAAGTTATTGGCGACCGCATATGGAGAGACGGAATAGTAGCTGCCCTTGATGGCTATTGTCTCAGAGGGAATGCCATCATAAGGAAAGTGATAACGGTGATAATCATTGGGAGCTAGGCGGAGGATGAGTAAGGAAGCTGCTCGAAACTGCTCAGCTAACTGTCTGTTATTCAGAAACTTATCTAATGTAAACTGCTCTCCTTTCACGAAAAAATGTGCCAAATCAGCGACGCGCTCAAAAGCCAATAGCCGACCATCTCCAGGCGATACAAATCCTTTTTCGATGGGTCGAGCGTTCGGTTTGAGTCTACGATAAAAGAAATCATTGAAGGACGTAAACTCATTCAGGGATTTTTGAGATTCAGACAGATCGATGTCCAAATCAGCTACAAAGTCTTGGATTTTGGCAGTAGAAGTGGGTTTATCCATTTGCTTGCCATACAACGCTGAGATAAACTTTCTTTTGACGATGGGCAGTAAGGCAGTCTTGCCAATTGGGTTGTCATATAAAAACTTCAGAAGTCCTTCTGCTGGAGGTGTCTCTTCTTCTATTTGTCCTGTCGCTCTGGTGATGTATTTGATCTGCATTTTGGATGTGTTATTGTCTTGCTTGATGTGGTAAACTTAGTGATTTTAAAGAAGTTCTATACGCAACGTCTACTTTATTCCACTCTAAATATTTGAAGGCTTTCAGAATGTAAAGTTCTACCTTCATTCCCCCAATCTCCACATTTCTCCTTAGCTTCGCCCCTTTCAAATTTTTACTTGCGTGTCTTCATTTCAACTCGCCAAATCTTACCTACAATATTACTTTCGAGCGAAGAAAGCCAGTGCTGTCACTGCGCCGCCTGCTATTGCTCAGTTCGCTGAAAAAGTACTGCAAGATCGCCGTTACTTTTATGCTTTTGAAGAGATAGAACGCCTACGCAAACGCCTACTAAACGATAAGAAAACCATAGCCGTCACAGACTTCGGTGCAGGTTCTCGACTCGGCGCAACCCACGAACGCCGCATCCGAGACATCACCAAAACAGCCGCTACCTCTCCGGCTTACTGTGAGCTATTGTTCAGGATGATCCAATGTTACCGTCCACAGCATATCGTAGAATTGGGAACGTCTATGGGCATCGCCACGCTCTATCAAGCCAAATCTGCGGCTTACACGACCGTACATACTTTGGAAGGCTGTCCGCAAGTGGCAAAACGTGCACAGCAACATTTTGACTTATTGGGTGTCAAAAATATCGACGTTCATGTCGGTGAGTTTTCCAGTCAGTTGCCCAAAGTCATCGGCGCACTACCGCAGCTCGACTTCGTCTTTTTTGATGGCAATCATCAGTACGCATCTACGCTACAATATTTTCAGCAATGTCTACCCAAAGCACACGAAGGCAGCTTATTCATTTTTGACGATATTTACTGGTCGGCGGAGATGCAGAAAGCTTGGACAGTACTCAAACAGCATCCCAAAGTTACCGCTAGTATTGATCTTTTCTTTTTTGGGATATTGTTCTTTTTACCTCAAGAAAAAGGACATTTCACGCTCATCCCCAATCGTTGGAAGCCGCTATAAGTTGATTTTTATATTATCGCATCAAATTCAATCTATACGTTTAAATCATTGATAATCAGCACTTTGCTTGATTGAATTAACAAAAAGTCAGTTATCAAGAGTTCTCTGAATGCCGTTTCGCGTCCTGTGTCCGGCTAGGTCTTGAGTATACCTTTGTAATATCAATTACAGAGACAAATACTTATAACACAACATTTTAAAAGACACTAGTTATGACACAGTCACCTACTCAAACGGTAGGAGCGGCTCCAGCCACTCCTATGTCTAATCGCGGACCAGTTATTGGAGATATTTTAGGTCCTAAAAGAGGTCCGGTACTCGGAGATATTCTCGGCCCTCAGTAAGAAAAATGATGATTATAACCACTTCAAACTGCTATTTCACAAAAAAGTAAGTCGTTCATTCTCAACACATTGCATCATGAATTTCATTCATCTCATTTCCGCCTTGACGGGATTATCACCAACTACTGATACAACTATGAAAAAGAAAACGACATCAACAAGACTATCTCAAAAACTCATTCAAGACGTGCGCTGCGTCAAGTCAGAAGTGATTTTCGGCTCACCTAGAAATCGCTGCAAAGGCACAGGCATTTGCAAAGTACTGACGCTATCTGCCGGACAGCAGCCGACGCGCACGCTGACCTATGTAACATTAGAAAAGAATGGAAAATTGCGCTTTGATTTTGTAAAAGACAGCATGAGCGCAGACTTGATCGACTTTCATTTTCATAATCATCTGTTTATGGTGACAGACGACTTTTACTTCCCAAAACCCATGTTAAAGGCTTTGGGCGTGGAAGAATTGAGCATACAGCCGGGCTTTTATCAGGTCGCAGAAAGTGGACAATTTCTGTCTATCTATTTTTCCTAACAAGACATTTACATCCAACAAATATTCACAACGCGCTAAGCTACAGCTTGTATGTGAAAGGTAGGGAGGTTGTCAAGCCGTGAGGCAGCGATCTCCCTAATTTTGTTTACCTCCTCTCAAACAATAACCGCTCCCCTTTTTTACTTTCATCAAACTGCTCATCATGCCAAGCCAAATGACCACTCACGATGGTTGACTCAACTTTCCCTTTGAAAGTGTGTCCCTCAAAAGGTGACCAACCACAGCGATAGAAAATATTGCTTTTATCGACTGTCCATTCTCGATTCAGGTCAAATAAAACAATATCCGCCCACTGCCCTTCTTCTAAGTAGCCACGCTCAGCAATTTGGAAACAATCCGCAGGTGCATGACACATCTTTTCGACGATCTTTTCTAGACTGATTTTACCTTGGTGGTAAAATTCTAGCATGACATTCAAAGAATGCTGCACTAGAGGTACACCTGACGGTGCTTTTAGATATTTATTTTGCTTTTCGTCCCAAGTGTGCGGCGCGTGATCGGTAGCAATGATGTCCAAGCGATCATCCAGTAAAGCAGGTAGCAAGGCATCGCGATGATTGGCGGATTTGATGGCGGGATTGCATTTGATTTGTGTGCCAAATCGCTCGTATTGACTGCTCTCAAAATAGAGATGATGAACACAGACTTCTGAGGTGATGCGCTTTTGCTGCAATGGAATATCATTTCGGAACAAGTCTAGCTCTTTGGCAGTAGAAATATGCAAGATATGCAAGCGCGTATCGTACTGCTTCGCCAGCTCTATCGCCAAACTCGACGATTTGTAACAGGCTTCTACATTTCGGATGATGGGATGCTGCTCAATGGGAATATTTTCTCCATATTGTTCGATAGCCGCAGCGACATTGGCTCGCACGGTGGCTTCGTCTTCGCAGTGTGTGGCAATCAATAAAGGCGTTTTGGAGAAAATGGCTTCTAGCACTTCCCTATCATCGACTAACATATTGCCAGTACTCGATCCCATAAATACTTTGATGCCACAGACATCTCGCTCATTGGTTTTGAGGACTTCTTCTATGTTTTCATTGGACGCGCCCATGAAAAAGGAGTAATTTGCCAAAGCAGTATTTGCACCTATCGCATACTTATCGGCGAGCAATTCTTGAGTGAGTGCAGGTGGTTTGGTATTGGGCATTTCCATAAAAGAAGTCGTCCCCCCAGCTACGGCTGCTTTCGCTTCTGTGTAAATATTTGCTTTGTGGGTGAGTCCAGGTTCTCTGAAGTGGACTTGATCATCGATAATGCCGGGCATGGCGTACTTGCTTTCAGCATTGATTTCTTTGTCTGCTTGTGTGTTTATTTGGTCATCAATACGTTCGATACGACCATTTCTGATAAAAATATCTTTTGTTTGGATGCTGCCACGATTGATGAGCTGGGCATTTTTGATGAGAATAGAGGACATTAGGTGAAGATTTTAGACTGTAGACAATAGATTACTGCTACAACTGTCTGAAAGTCAGTTTTTTTCTTTGGATAATGTAGATAACCGCAAGTTGAATCAGTAACAAATGTACTACAAATTGCAGGAGTCCATTCACTAATCCGGCAAAACCAAATCTACTCTATCTACTTCACTTCCCATAGACTATCGACAAAGTAGTTGCGATCATCCATATAATTTTTCTTAACCTGAAATCCGCTAGCTGCAGCTAAGTTACTGATCTGCGGTAAGTTATACTTTAAAGATAACTCTGTGTGGACGGCTTCCCAAGCGCGAAATTGAAAGGTTTGTCCCAAAGACTCGATGTATACTTCTTGAGCACAAGTACTGATCAGATAGCTTTCCGTTTCTCCGGTGATCGGGTCATAAGTTGCCCAATGTCGGAAGCAATTCACGTCGAAATCGCCACCTAGTTCTTCATTGATGCGATCGAGTAGATTAAGATTGAACTGAGCAGTGATGCCTGTGCTGTCGTTATAGGCTTCGAGTACAATTTCGGGGTCTTTTTGTAGGTCAAAACCGATCAAAATGAGGTCGCCGGGATTGAGGCGATTGGCAAGTTGTTTTAGAAATGATCGAGCTTCATCAGACTGCATATTTCCAATGTTGCCGCCGAGAAATAAGACAAGTTTCCGCTCATCATTTTCACTCAACTGCTCCAAACCTTTGAAATATTCCGCTGCTACCGTCTGAACCGGAAGTTCGGGCCAAAGCACAGCTAGATCGCTTTCCAACTGCTCCAATACATTACCAGAAATATCAATAGGCGCGTAACTAAAGTCGCTGTCTTTAGCCAAAAAATGCTTCAACAAGACCTTGGTCTTCATACCGTCCCCGGCTCCCAATTCAATCAATTGAAAAGGCTGACCGCCCAGCTCACCTCTCAGTTGCTCTTTGTAAGTAGAAAATATCTCAAACTCACAATCCGTCGGATAGTACTCCGGCATTGCCATGATTTGTTGAAACAGTGCGTCCCCTTTTTTGTCGTAAAAGTACTTGGAAGAAAGTCGTTTGGGTGTATCGGATAAACCAACTTTTACATCATTTGCGAAAGTGGCGTCAATTGTAAATGCTTCAGGAGCAACCATAGAATTAAAATGTGAGATGATGAAATAGGAGTAGATTGTATTCGATTGTTTCATAATCATGAAGTCTCCTATTCGATGATCTGATGTTGTGTTTAAAATTAAAATGCCAATATTTTTATGAGCTATGGATGATGATTTATAAATCATAATTCATCATCCATGATTTATAAAACATCATTTAGCCAGTCTGATTCCCGTGAACTGCCAGCGTTTATCGGCATGAAAGAAGTTGCGGTAAGTCGTGCGGATATGACTGTGAGGTGTCGCGCAAGAACCGCCACGTAGCACCATCTGATTGACCATAAACTTGCCATTGTACTCGCCAAGTGCGCCTTTAAATCTAGGATAATTGGGATAAGGCAGATAAGCACTCGATGTCCATTCCCAAACCTGACCGAGCAATTGGTTGTCTTTGTCGCTTTCTGCCACAGTGGGATGAAACTGCATAGTTTCTACGAAATTGCCGTCTTCCGGTATGCTGTTATGTTTTTTGGCGCAATAGACCTCCCATTCTTGCTCTGTCGGCAGTCGCATCCCTTTCCAACGGGCATAAGCATCGGCTTCATAATAACTGATGTGCGTGATTGGCTCTTCAAGATTCACTTTTTCCAGACCTCGCAGCGTATAATGATACCATTCGCCATCTTTTTCGTACCAATACAACGGCGCTTTCACTTCTAAACTCCTCGCCCACTCTATACCTTCCATCAGCCAATGTTCAAAATTCTCGTATCCGCCTGCCGCTATAAATGCCAGATATTCTCCATTAGTGACCAGCCGATCAGCAATTTCAAAATCGTGTAGGTAGACTTTATGTCTGCTTTGTTCATTGTCCCAGCAAAAGCCATTGCCATCATACCCGATTTCGTAGATGCCTTCTTTTATCTGCTCAAATGCCATCGGTCTCGCCTCCTGATAGCGCATTTCCATCATCATGTCTTGGTAGGGCGGATACATTGGATTGTTACCTAGGATATACTTGATGTCAGTGACCAGTAGTTCCTGATGCTGTTGCTCATGTTGCAGCCCGACTTCTATGAGGTGAAGCAGATCATCGTTTACTTCATCTTTGCTCAATAGTGCTACTATTTTCGAATCGACGTGCTGCCTATATTTCAAAATATCATCAACCGATGGACGCGTCATATTGCCACGCGAACTTCTCAGAATGCGTGGGCCTTGACTTTCATAATAGCTATTGAAAAAGTAGTTGTATTTGGGCTGATAGAGCTGATAGTTGTCTACATATTCCACCAAAATGAAATTTTCAAAAAACCAAGTCGAGTGCCCTAGATGCCATTTAGGTGGACTCACATCTACCGTGGGCTGCACGACAAAATCTTCTATTTCCAAAGGCTCACAAAGCGCAATGGACTGTTGGCGTACTTGATGAAAGCGAGTGAGGATATGTTCGGTAGTAGAAAAGGTAGAAACGGCTATTTCGGACATCATGTTTTTAGCTTTATAACTGGTTTCGTAGCGAAAAGTGTATTCGAATAAAGAATGATGTCCTCTTTCATTTTGTTGCTGTTTTGAACTATTTCGGACAAAATTTGAGCTAAAGCAGTCAGCCTTTTGATTTTATATCATCGTTCAATGGTTTAGCTACTTATTCTCTCCCTGACCACGCTTGCTATTTTAATTCCTATGGCTATCCTCAAATCAAAAGACTTGTTGCGTCGCAGAACAGTTGGTGCAAATTCAAGTCCGACTCAAACCCGAACAATGACCTAACAATCCGGCAAATATCAAGATTGCCACATTTTGCAACACTAAATATTAACCTCAAAGTCACTTTACCGTCTACATTTACGATAGAAAACAAACTCAATCATGAAAAATACAATTCTGCTTTTGTCCTATTCTCCATTCTTCTGTCGATTTCATTCACTGCAAGTGCGCAGCAAATCACCGTCCAAAATGGCACGACGCTCAAGGTGAATAATGCCAGCCTCTACGTCCAGAATATGGATGTCCAAAACAACGGCACTATTTCTTTCTTCTACCAACGGAAATGTAGCGTTCGTCAAAAACGGCAACGTCAAACTCTACAGTAATGGCAGCACACAGTTTGATACGCTGACTATTGATATAGATGGCGACGGCGTCAATTTGTCCAAAGATGTGATGATCGGGGTACATTTGGAGCTACAAAATGCAGGCGTCATCCTCAACGATCAAGACCTGACCATGGCAGACTTATCGACCATCGAAGGCGCGAACACATCTCAATATATCCAAACCAATGGCGAGGGCGAGCTCATCCGTCCGGTAGCCGATACAGATGTCACTTTCCCAATCGGCAATAGCAGCTACAATCCTATCATCTTAAATAACAACGGTGGCACAGCCGACTTTTATGGAGCGCGCGTAGAAGATCAATTATTGGAGAATGTGACCAACAGAGACTAATAGAAAGGATTTTTGCCCGAAATAAAAACAGCCTTTTCATCCATCAAGACAAAAAGGCTGTTTATAGAATGAGTGCATATAAGTAGTTGAGCGCATATAATTTCCGATTTCATGACGGCATTTTTTCCGCTCATATTTCGTTGAAAAGCCTCGCCGATAGGCATCGTCTATGTTTTTCGCCTCATCTGAACGAAAAACCTGCTCGGTCAGAAAGGGAATT
>JBCDHX010000015.1:0-57171 GCA_038749535.1 Bacteroidota bacterium | reverse complement strand
CGAAAAGGAATAGATACTATTCGAGAAAAACTCAAACTGAACCAAAGTATTAAACGAATTTGCAACTATCTTTTCGACCTAATCAGCAAATGTTGGCATCTCTATGAGCAACGCCTTTTGATTTTTGTCGGGTAGAGAGATCAACGAAGATATTGACAATTTCGATGATAAGGAGCGCAATCTTTACTTCGGGCTTTTTCAATTATTCATTAATGCCAATGCTTCAAAGCTTGG
The DNA here is from genome assembly GCA_038749535.1 of Bacteroidota bacterium. Lineage (GTDB taxonomy): Bacteria > Bacteroidota > Bacteroidia > Chitinophagales > Saprospiraceae > JAAUTG01. Next base: position 56,937 of record JBCDHX010000015.1, on the reverse strand, counting down.
GAAGCGATTTGTGAAAGCGAGCCAAGCACTGATTCAAGAAATTGGAAAACGACCCTATAAATCGACTGCGCAAAGATGGCTGTCTGAGTTTTTGACAATCAAGGAAGTACCCACACATCATCGACAGGAGCATGGCGAGTATGTTCATGAATTTACCTCTTATGACTTCCTAAATACGCAGACAAAAACTTTCATCAAAGGATTGATTTGGAGTTTGAACCAATTTCATGATACCAAAACGCTGTCTCTACTAGCAGATATCACAGCGTATTCTTTCACAAAAATACCTAACATCGGTCCTAGAGCAGCGGGTGTCGGCAATGCAGCAATTTACGTGCTCGGCAACACAAAAGGGATTGATGGAGTCGGTCATTTGTCACGTTTGAAGCTAAAAATCAAACAAAGCAATACGCGAAAACTCATAGAGAAGTACATCAAAGTAGCATCTGAAAAGAGAGGTATCTCTCCACAAATGATCGAAGATATAGCTGTCCCACATTTCAATCTAGTGAATGGAACGAAAACTTATTCGTTTGAAAATATGACGCTTCAGGTGACTATAGAAGGTGTCAATAAAATCGTACTAAGATGGATCGATGAGCAAGGAAAAGAACGAAAGTCAGTACCTAGCTTTGTCAAAAAAAGTAAAAAATACGCGAAGCAATTCCAAAATATCAAGGTAGAAGCCAAAAGTATCAAAAAAGTATACGCTGCTCAGCGAGACCGTTTGGATCGTTCCTTTATTTTAGATCGTGAATTAGAAATTGCTTATTTTCAGCAGTATTATGTAGAACACGGATTGATGAGTCAGCTTACTCAACAGTTGATTTGGTTATTCAAAATAAAGGATACTTATCAACCTTACTTTTATCAAGATTCAACTTGGCAGACAGTAGAAGGAAAACCATTAACTAACTTTGAGCAAGTGACGTCTGTCAAACTCTGGCATCCCATCTATGCGTCCATAGCAGAAATAGAAAGCTGGCGACAGCTTTTTCAAGACCTTCGGCGACAGCAAGACATCAAACAAGTTTTCCGAGAAGTCTATCTGCTCACAGATGCGGAAATCAATACTCGTACTTACAGCAATCGGATGGCGGCACATATCTTAAAGCAGCATCAACTCAATGCGCTATGCAGTGTGAGAGGTTGGAGCTATAAACTTATGGGTGCTTTTGATGACGGGATGGATCGCTCTATCGCTAAACTAGAACTACCGACGCATCAGCTACAAGTATCCTATTGGCTCAATGAAGTTTACGATGATAATGCGATAGCTGATAGTGGTATTTGGTTATATGTTGCTACTGACCAAGTGCGTTTTAGTAATATAGATAATCGGGTTATTCCTTTAGTGGATATTCCCAAAATCGTACTTTCCGAAGCCATGCGCGATGTTGATTTATTCGTTGGGGTGAGTAGTGTAGGTAATGATCCACAATGGCAAGATAATGGTGGTCTACCGCAACACAGAGATTATTGGGAGTCTTATTCTTTTGGTGACCTATCAGAAATTGCAAAGACGCGTAAGTCGATACTGGAGAATCTGATTCCACGCCTCAAAATTCGATCACAAGCACGTGTAGAAGGCAAATTTGTCATCGTCAAAGGTCAACTGCGCACCTACAAAATTCATATCGGTAGTACCAATATTTTGATGGAACCCAACGATCAATATTTGTGTATTGTTCCTTCGCGTCGTGACAGCAAATCAGTTAGCAGCATCTTCCTGCCTTTTGAAGGTGATAAAGGACTATCCGTCATACTAAGCAAAGCTTTTTTGCTGGCAGATGATACCAATATAGATGATGTGACAATCACGCGACAGATTGAGCGGTATTGAATAAATCGCTTTTTACACATTAACCCAGCATTAAATTTGCCGATTATTGCCGTTTTCATTTGTAATTTTGCACGTTTTTGCGCACTTTTGTAGAATAAGCAACAAACTGCATGACGATATTGATAGATAGCGGATCTTCCAAAATGAGCTGGGCAGCCTTAGATGAGCAGCGACAACTTGTACGAGAATGGCAAACTATCGGGATCAATCCCTACCAACAAACCGCTCAAAGTATTGCTCAACAAATACGCAACAACTTTCCCTCTGATGTGAAGGAAGCAGCTGCTATTTACTGTTATGGTGCAGGTGCAAGTCAAGAAAAACAGCAGCAATTACAACAAACCTTTCAATCTATCTTCACTAAAGCACAAACCATTGATATTCAAAGTGATATAGTTGCTATTGCTCATGCTTTATGTGATGGAGAAGAAGGCATTGTCGGCATTTTGGGAACAGGTTCTAATAGCGCCGTCTTTGATGGAGAGCGGATAGTGGACAACATTGGTGGTTTTGGATTTATAGTGGGTGATGAAGGGAGCGGAGGCGTTTTGGGTCGCGAACTGATGAATCAATATTTGCACCGAAAACTCCCTGAACATCTCTCTCAAGCATTAGAAAAACGCTACCAAATTACACCTGCTATAGTCATTGAGCGCGTCTATAGAGGTGACTATCCCAATCGGTTTCTTGCAGGATTCGCCCCTTTTTTACACGAGTTTCAAAAAGAAAAAAGCATCAAAACACTCATCAACTCGCAATTTTTCGCCTACTTCGAGCAAAAAATATTGTGCTATGATGAAGCCGATGTCTTACCGATCTATTTATCCGGTTCTATTGCTTACCACTTTCGTCCGATGATTCAAGAGGTTGCCGATGAGTATGATTTAGACATCCAGAAAGTGGTACAAAGTCCCATGCCAAACTTAATTCGATATCACCAAAACAAATCATAACATCCATGCTCAAACGCGAACGTCAAGCCCTCATTTTAGAACAAATCAATCGGCACAACAAAGTCCTATCTGCCGATCTGAGCACCAAACTGTCAGTATCGGAAGACACCATTCGGCGCGACTTAAATGAACTAGCTGAGCAGGGCGAAGTCGTCAAAGTCTATGGTGGTGCGCTGTCGACTGCCTATCATCCTTCCTCCTATCCCAAAAAACAAGTGTACGCCTACGAAGCCAAAACCGTCATCGCCAAAAAAGCAGTGTCCCTGCTAAAAGATGGAATGTTTATTTTGATAAGTGGTGGCACGACCTGCCGCGAATTTGCGAGAAATCTGCCTCATGATCTGAACGCGACCATTTTCACAATCAGCTTATCCACGGCAATGCAACTGATGGAACATCCAAGTCTAGAAGTTATCTTCCTAGGTGGCAAACTCTCCAAAAACACCCAACTCTCTGTCACCGGAAAAGTCCTCCAACAATTGCAAAATGTCAGAATGGACATTTGTTTTACTGGACTCAACGGACTCGATCCCGAAAAAGGAATGACGGACAATGATTGGGAAGTCGTACAAGTGACACAAGCGATGATGCAAGCATCTGACCGAGTCGTCGCATTGACCATATCCGAAAAACTGCATTCTGTACAACGGATGAAAGTATGTGATCTATCGAGAATTAATACGTTGGTCACAGAACTATCTCCAGAAAATCCAGCGATGCAACCTTTTAAAAAGGAAGGTTTGGCATTACTCTAGCAAAAAATGACACGATCAAAACTTCATATTCAAATAATAACCGCTGAACAGCTATCTGCTAGTAGCTAACAGCTAACCGCTCTATCATGACATTGACAAAAATAAAATCTGCCTACGACCCTTTCAAAGTACGCGAAAAAATGGAGACCGAAATCTATGCGGAATCCAAAGAAGCGTCCGCAGCTGTCGCTCAAGAAATCGCTGCCCTCATCCGTGACAAAGCCGAAAAAGGCGAGACCTGCGTACTCGGTCTAGCAACTGGTTCTACACCAAAAACACTCTACGGCGAACTCGTCCGCTTACACCAAGAAGAAGGTTTGAGTTTTCAAAATGTTGTCACTTTCAATTTGGACGAATACTACCCCATGCCGCCGGAGTCATTACAAAGCTATGTCCTCTTCATGAACGACTATCTATTCGATCACATTGACATTCCAAAGGAAAATATTCACATTCCAGATGGAACATTGGCGAAAGAAGATATACTAGCGTATTGCCAAGCCTACGAGGAAAAAATTCAGTCGCATGGCGGTCTGAATTTGCAGATTTTGGGTATTGGTCGCACCGGACATATTGGGTTCAATGAGCCTGGCTCCGGTCGCAATTCGGTGACGCGCTTGGTCACTTTAGATCATGTCACCATTTTGGATGCGGCGAGCGACTTTTTTGGAGAAGAATATGTGCCCCGCAAAGCGATTACGATGGGCGTACAAACCATCATGAATGCCGACCGCATCATTTTAATGGCTTGGGGAGAAGGAAAAGCAAAAATCATCAAGCGAGCGGTAGAGGACAAAATCAGCGATTCTGTTCCGGCTACCTATTTGCAAGAGCACAAAAATGTCACTATCGTACTCGACGAAGCGGCAAGTAGCAAACTGACGCGCATACAGACACCTTGGGTGCTCGGTGATGTACAATGGAGCAAAGAAACAGTGCGAAAAGCGGTGATTTGGTTAAGCCAAACGGTCGACAAACCGATCCTAAAACTCACCAATCGTGACTACATGGACAAAGGGATGAGCGATGTCGTCACCGAATACGATGGTGCTTATTATGTCAACATAGAAGTCTTCAATCATCTGCAACGTACCATCACCGGATGGCCCGGCGGCAAACCCGATGCCGATGACACTAACCGACCGGAACGCGCCAATCCTGCGCACAAACGCGTCATTATTTTCAGTCCACATCCTGACGATGATGTCATTTCGATGGGTGGTACATTTATCCGACTCGCCGATCATGGGCATGAGGTACATGTCGCTTATCAGACCTCCGGCAACATCGCGGTACATGACGAAGATGTCATCCGTTTTGCAGATTTCGTGAAAGACTATCACGAAGTATTTGGGTTGAAACAAGAGGTCTCCAACATGATGTTTGCTGCCTTGCAAGAGAAAATTAAAAACAAAAAACCCGGCGAAGTCGACTCGCCTGAAGTGCAGCGCATCAAAGGACTCATCCGCCGTGGAGAAGCCAAAGCGGGCTGCCGAGCAGCAGGCATTTCAGAGGACAATGCGCACTTTATGAATATGCCATTCTATGAAACTGGGACAGTCAAAAAGAATCCGCTGGGACAGGAAGATATCGACATCACGATAGAACTGCTACAAAAAATCAAACCGCATCAGGTCTATGCCGCTGGTGATTTATCTGATCCACATGGTACACATCGCGTTTGTTTAGAAGCCGTCTTTGGGGCACTGAAAGTCATCAAAAAACGGGCTGCCGAAGGTGACGAGCATTCGAAGTGGATAGACGATTGTTGGTTGTGGCTCTATCGTGGAGCTTGGCAAGAATGGGACGTCGAAGACATCGACATGGCAGTACCGATCAGTCCAGATGAATTGCTGCGCAAACGCCGCGCTATCTTCAAGCATCAGTCTCAAAAAGATCGCCCGATGTTCCCAGGTAACGACGCTCGCGAGTTTTGGCAGCGTGCTGAGGAGCGTAATCGTGCTACTGCTCAACAGTATGATGATTTAGGTTTGGCAGAGTATGAGGCAATGGAGGCATTTAAGCGGTGGTATTACTAATGAGCTGTTAGCAGTGAGCTGTCAGCGATCTAGCGGCTATTACAGTACTGCACTTTTATTGAATAACTGAGCTACTTGACTAGGCTTCGGACGCTTTTAGAGTTGTCTGAAGCCTTTTTGTTTTTATTCAACTACCAATATAGTCTACCTTTGCATCTATCCATGACTGGGCTAGGCAGTTCATTTATTGGCTAGACGGATATGCACATTGCTTTGAACACCCGATTTACTTAGTTGGAGACGGTTCTGATGCCACTTACGACTTGATGATAGAAGCGCAAACAAATGTCCAACATCGCCATTTGATACCGATGTTGGACATTTAAAACGAAGAATTGATTTCCTTGAGCAAATCCTGCTTCAAACAGTCGTCTGACAATGATTCCTTTGGCTAAAGTCCGGATAAGTTTATATCCAATAACTTGAGTATCGTCCCTACGGAGACGATGTGACTAATAAATTATATATGCAGAGTATTTCCATCATAGGCTGTGGCTGGCTAGGGCTACCATTAGGTCAATATTTAGCAGAAAAAGGATTTCCAGTCAAAGGCTCGACAACTCAAAAAGAAAAGTTAACAACGCTTGCCGCTGCTCAGATTGAGCCGTTTCATCTGCAAGTGACTGCCGATGGAATTGTCGGTCAAGAACTTGCTGATTTTTGGAATAGCGATATTTTGCTCATCAACCTTCCGCCGGGTCGCCGCAACCCAAATGTCCTCGTCGATCATCCAAAACAAATAGAACACATATTAGCGGCTAACCACTCCAAATACATTCTTTACACCAGTTCTACAGGTGTCTATAGTGATGAAAAGCCTTTGGCGCAAGAAAATGATGCCCTCTCTCCTACCCGCAATAGCACAAAAGCCATCGCTCAGATTGAGCAACAATTACAGCAACTCACAGATATAAAAGTCATCATTTTGCGACTAGCGGGACTTGTAGGCGGTGATCGCCAAGCCGGACGCTTTTTTGCCGGAAAGACTGATATTACTGATCCTGAGAAGCCCGTCAATGTGGTGCACCAGGAGGATATTATTCAAATCATTCACCAAATCATCGTACGAGAAGAGTGGAATGATGTGTTCAATGTATGCGCAGATGAGCATCCGACGAAGCGCGAATTTTATACGCAGCAAGCCAGAAAACTAAATCTAACACCTCCCGAATTTCAAGATGCAAATTTGTCCAAACCCTTTAAAATAGTCGACAATACCAAAATAAAAACGGCACTCAACTATCAGTTTCTACATCCAGATCCTATACAGTTCTGAGTGGAAATCATTGCTCCAGCAAACCATCGCTCATCACCAATCTTCGGTCACTCATCGCCGCCAGCTCTTCATTGTGCGTCACAATGACGAAAGTCTGCTTGAAGTCTCGACGCAGATCAAACAATAGGCGATGTAGCTCTTGAGAGGAAGCAGAATCTAGATTGCCGGAAGGTTCATCTGCAAAAACGACTGCAGGTTGATTCATCAGTGCTCTAGCAACTGCCACACGCTGTTGTTCGCCACCGGAGAGCTGAGTTGGCTTATGTTCTAAGCGATCACTTAATCCCAAGTAATCCAATAGTTCTTGCGCCCGTTTTTGGGTCGCTGCACCAGATTTCTTATCGATATAAGCTGGCATACAGACGTTTTCAAGCGCTGTAAATTCAGGTAGCAAATGATGGAATTGAAAGACGAAACCAATATTTCGATTGCGGAAGTTGGAGATTTGTTTGTTGCCCAAAGCACGGACAGCAGTATCATTGATTTTCAGCTCGCCTGTATCTGCCCGATCCAGTGTTCCCAAAATATGCAACAACGTACTCTTACCTGCACCAGACTTGCCCACGATAGAGACGATCTCGCCTTCTTCTATGGTCAGATCAACACCTTTCAATACTTGCAAATCGCCATAAGCTTTTTTGATACCGCTCGCATGAATCATATCTCTAAATTCAGTTTAACTACTTCGTTTCCAATGAACAGGTCAAAAGTATAAAAAGTCAAGTACACCAACTGATTTCTTTTCCCAAACCGTCAATTAGCGCATCACAATCACCAATGACTCATTGCGAACTACGAATTACTTGATACCGTTTGTAGATGTAAGCCGATAAAATGTATCTTTAAAGATTTGATTACTTCACGTACTAATTTGATTACTTCACGTTACTAAGTTTGCGAACTATGCTAAAAGCGATTTTGATCGACGATGAACCCAATTGTCTCAAAGTACTGGAATGGGAGCTCCAAAATTCCTGCCCCGATGTCGAAGTCTTGGGGATGTTTGACTCCGGAAAAGAAGGACTAAAAGCACTCCAACAACATCAGCCAGATGTTGTTTTTTTGGATGTCGATATGCCATATATGAATGGTTTTGAGATGCTGGAACTGGTGCCAGATATTGACTTTGAAGTTATTTTCACCACAGCTCACGACGAATATGCAGTCAAAGCTTTTAAGATCAACGCCATCGACTACTTGCTGAAGCCGATAGACGAAGACGAACTCCAAGCCGCCATCAAAAAAGTCAAAGACAAGAAACAAAACAAGAGTGGCAAAGCAACCATAGCGGCAGACGATCCACGCAAAAACATCATCCGCAAAATCGCGCTACCTACTTTTGAAGGTCTCGTTTTCGTAGAAGTCGATCAGATCATCTACTGTCAGTCAGATAACAACTACACCAAAATATTTTTGAAGCAGGGCAAAGATTTATTCATTTCCAAGACATTGAAAGAACTGGAAGAGCTATTGGGTAACTATCATTTCTACCGCGTACACAACTCTTTTGTCGTCAATCTCAATGAGATCAAAAACTATGTCAAAGCTGACGGTGGCTATCTAGTCATGGTCAATGATGATAAAGTGCGTGTTTCTCGTAGTAAGAAGGAAAGCTTGCTGAGTATGTTTCAGACGCCGAGCAAGAACTAAGTACTCTCTATCTGTAATTCCAACAACTAAAACACCTCCGACTTATGCGCGAAATGCTCCATCAAATACTGGCAAAGTTTAAGAACAAGGTAGAAGCCAAACACGAAGAGGAGTTTCAAGAGCAGCTCTATCTCAACAATTTGGAGCGCGCTTACTTGATCAGCGTCATCGGTGTGGTTTCGTTGTTCTTCGTCACTTTGGGTAGCATCATTGCAGATAAATCAGATGCGATACTAAATGGCTTCGTTTTTCTGACCCATGCGGTGCTGTGTTTCGTCCTAGTACCTACTTTTTTTGTACACACGAGTAAGGCGAAACAGAGCTCATTTTTGGCGTTATACGGCAATCGTAAGTTGCTATTTTTCATCACGTTAGGTATTCTTTCCTTTTCGCTACTGCCACTTGCTGTTGCTTCTTTGCAGACGAGAAACAGCATTATTCTATTCGCTATCTTCATTATCATCGCCAATCTAGGATTCAAGCTACCACAGCGCATCAATATTGTCGTCAACTTGTTGAGTTTGCTTGCCGTTTCGCTGGGCATCATCTATGTATTGAGCGATAGAGAAGGGATCAGCGTTTATCCTTATTTATTTGAAATATGGGCGTTATCTATGACTGTATTTTTGATTGCTTCTTATCAGTTTCAGAATGAAATTGTGCAGTTCAATTATGGCAAAGTGCTGGAAGAAAAAAATGAGCTAATCAAGAATGAAGTAGAGGCACAGTTCAGTCGAAAAATCGCAGAAATCGAAATGACAGCACTCCGCGCGCAGATGAATCCGCACTTTCTTTTCAATGTCCTCAATTCCATCAAACTCTACATGGTGCAAAACGATGCTCGTACCGCTTCTCGCTATCTGACTAAGTTCTCTCGCCTCATCCGCTTGATTTTGAACAATAGTAAGGTGTCTATGGTCACGCTAGAAGAGGAATTGAACGCGCTGAAGTTGTATATCGAAATGGAAAATTTTCGCTTCAACGACAAATTTGACTATGAACTCAATGTCGAAGAAGGAGTCAGTACAGGAAGTGTCAAAATTCCGCCTATGGTGCTACAACCTTATGTCGAAAATGCGATTTGGCATGGCTTGATGCACAAGGAACAGGAAAGAGGATTGCTATCTATGACTGTCCGCCAAGACGATCAAAATAGCGGTTTGCTCTTCATCATCGAAGACAATGGTATCGGTCGAGAGCGGGCCATGCAAATCAGGACGCGCACCGCCAATAAGCACAAGTCGGTCGGTATGCAAATCACCCAAGATCGCATTGCTATCGCCAATAAATTGTTCAACACCAATGCAACAGTAGAGGTGATCGACTTAAAAGAAGATGGTCAAGCAACCGGAACACGAGTCGTACTACATTTACCGGTCAAAGAAGCAACTGACGAAGAAGTAGTCCCCTCTACAGCGACTGTGTCTTAAGACTACGTTCTCCAGAAAAAGAGGCTGCCCCGGACAGAGCAGCCTACATTTGGACGATTAGAAACAAAAGTCCGCTACTGCAAGAGTAGCATTCGTTGTACATCTGGATAGATGCGATATGTTGTCTATTTTGGTGTATCCCCAAAGCTATAATTGTGATAAATAGTGCGGGAACATCTCATGCCACAGTGGCCAATCATGTTCTTTCCATCCACGCACATCCAGCCAATGTGAAATGTTCTTCTCATTCAACCGACGCGACATATCCTGACTAAATTCTCTACAAATGTCCCACTCTGAAGTCCCCAAAATAATTTTCATGTCCCAGATATTCGGATCACTCAACCCGTGAATGTAGTCGATGGGATTGTTGAAATAGACATTGTCATCGTAGTAGCCATCTAGGAAAGAACGCACATCAAATTTGCCGCTCATCGCAAACAAATGGCTCACTCGATCAGGATGACGAAAGGCAAAATTGAGGGCTTGGTAAGCACCAAAGCTAGGACCAGCCATCGCCACTTTTCCAGTGCCAGTATTCCAGCGGATTTTATCGACGACTTCCTCCAAAATGGCTTTGTCGTATAACGTATGGTTGCGCACTTTCTGAGAAGGATGCAATTGGCGATTGTACCAGCTGTGTTCGTTGATGGAATTGGGACAATAGATCTGTACCAATCCTTGCTCGACAAACCAAGCTACCGACCGAATCAGTCCTTGATCTTTGCACTCAAAATAACGTCCCATCGTCGTCGGGAAGACAACAACCGGATAGCCACGGTCACCGAAGACTAACATTTCCATATCCAAGCCTAGCGTGCCGGAATACCATTTGTAATATTTCTCTTGCAAAAGATGTGGGTTTTAGTAATGTGAAATAAATTTACATTGTTGAGAAATAGTTGAAACGGAAACGTATTACAAATAGTAGCTTTTCAACTATTTCTCAACACTAATAATGTAAATTTTTTATTGAACTCAGACTTAGGTATCAAGTCATCAAAACAATGCCTTGACAGTTCAGAAAAGTGCAAAGGTAAATCATCTTTTCTGATTTTGGATGACTAGCTAGCCATGTATACCATAATCGATATAAAACAAACATCTATTTCTTCAAGAAATCCAGTAAAATCGTGTTTAGCTCATCTCGATGCGTATAATTCAATCCGTGTGGTGCGTCTTTGATTACATGATATTCATTATCTGGAATGAGCTTTGCCGCCTGCTCGCCCGCCGTCTCAATAGGCACGACTTGGTCTGCGTCACCATGGACAATCAAGGTAGGTACAGTGATATTCTTACATTCTGAACGAAAATCTGTACCCGCCCACGCTTTAGCAGTTTCGACTGTAGCGCGTGGAGAAGCGAAATAACCGATCGTCTTCGTGTAGTCTAGATGTGCATCACTGATGTCTATTTTGTCTGCATTGTAAAAATTACCGACAAACTCTGTCATGAAAGTTGCTCTATCGCTTTTGACAGTCTCCAAAATACTATCCAGCTCTTTTTGGGGAACACCATCCGGGTTGTCATCTTTTTGAGCCACCAATGGAATGATGGAGGAAATCAAAACTGCTTTTGCTATGCGATCTGCTCCGTATTCTGTCATGTAACGTACCACTTCGCCTCCACCCATCGAAAATCCAACGATGATGCAGTCGTGCAAGTCCAATTCTAAGATAAGCGACTGCAAATCACTCGCCAAGGTCGTGTAATCGAAATTTTTATAAGGCAATGACGAAGTGCCAAATCCTCTTCTATCATAAGCAATAGCACGATAACCTGCATCCGCTAATACTTGCATTTGAGGCTCCCAAGCTCGGTGAGAGAGTGGCCATCCATGAATCAAGATAACGGGCTGTCCGCTTCCATAATCTTGAAAAAAGATCTGTAGGTTTTCGTCGTGTTGTACTTCTTCTAAGGTGATAAAAGGCATTGGTATAGTCTATTTGATTAGGAAATTTGATAATGAATTCAATCATCGCTATTGCTTACGACTAAAAGAATTATCTATCTAAAGAAACATAAGTACGAATGTTCGCTTCCTAGTCAATAGATGAAGATTGTATTCGAAGCTAGATAAGAAAGTATGATATTTAGGAAAAATAGATCTATACGTTAAATGAGTGGAGATTCCGCATCTTCATCAGACAGCTTTTGCTCATCTTCTAAATGTCGCGCTTCCGGTTCTACGACTTTCTGATCTTGATTGAAAAAACTGCGCTGAAACAATAGCAAGTTGAGCACACCTATCGTAATGGCAGAATCTGCAATGTTAAATACCGGGCGGAAAAACTCAAAGCGATTGCCGCCTACGAATGGTACCCAATCGGGATATTGGGCATTCGTGATCATTGGGAAATAGAGCATATCCACCACACTGCCCATCAGAAAAGGTGCGTAGCCTTCAAAATTCAGTTCTGCCAAATGCGCGTACGGCATCCAACGACCGATCTCGCTATCAAAGTGCAACCCGCGATCAAATAACAGCCCGTAAAAAGCGCTATCCAAAATATTGCCCAATGCGCCAGCCAAAATGAGCGCGAAACTAATCAGCAATCCTTTTTTTGCTTTGGCGTTGACCAATAAATTCAGGTAGTAGATCAATGCACCGACGGCGACAATGCGGAAGAGGCTAAGTATCAATTTTCCGGTTTGTCCACCAAATTCGATACCAAATGCCATGCCCGGATTTTCGACAAAGTGAATTTTTGCCCAGCTCAAGCCCAACAAATCAAAAGAAGAGCCATAGTCCATATTCGTTTTCACCCATATTTTGAGTGCCTGATCAAGAAGGATAACGAGTGCAACGACTAGGATGACCAAAGTTGAGCGTTTCAATGCAGTGCTTGATTTTAAGTATAAAAAATGCTAATCTACTCCCCAACAAACGTCAAAATTGAAAGGTTTAGTCGCCATTTGCTGAAAAGCTCGACAAAGCTAACAGAAATCAGGACGAGCGAACTATCTTTGCGCGCTTTTTGTACTGAAACGCTTATTTTTTGCGTTTTGATGCGGTTGATATTTCCCTAGTGGAAATCAAATTTTCTAATCTTTAAATAGTACAATGAAACTGTATTTTATTTTATTTTTTGTGACCATTCTAGGATTCGGTCACCAAACTACTTTTGCACAATCCAATATGAGTAAAACAGATTCTATCAGTTATAGCGTAGGCGTCATGCTCGCCAGCAATTTGAAGCAACAAGGACTCGATCAGGTGGATTTAGATGTCGTCATGGCAGGTTTGAAAGAAACCATCGGCGGTAAAAGCCAAATCACTCAGCAAGAAGCTGGACAAGTCCTCAAGCAATATTTGACAGAGCGCCAAGCACAACAATTGAAAGAAAATGCGGAAAAAGGCAAGCAATTTTTGGCAGACAATGCGAAAAAAGAAGGTGTCGTTACACTAGAAAGCGGCTTGCAATACAAAATCCTCCAAGAAGGTAGCGGTGCTATCCCAACTGCTTCCGATCGCGTCCAAGTACACTATCATGGCACACTGATCGACGGTACTGTTTTTGATAGCTCAGTCGATCGTGGTGAGCCAGCTACTTTTGGTGTGACGCAGGTGATCGCAGGCTGGGTAGAAGCATTGCAGTTGATGCCGGCAGGTTCTAAGTGGCGTTTGTTCATTCCATCAGATTTGGCGTACGGCGATCGTGGTGCAGGTGGATTAATCGGTCCTAATGCAGCATTAATTTTTGATGTAGAATTGTTGGATATAAAATAAAGAATTCGAGAGTCTGAGAAATTGAGCGTACGAGAGCAGTGACCTCTTCTCAATTTCTCATATCTCACGTCTCACTATCTCACATCTCTTATGAAAGTCAAAATCGTCAACCAGTCCAACAATCCACTGCCGAGCTACAAAACCATTGGTAGCGCAGGGATGGATCTTCATGCCTTTGTAGCAGAACCCATCGTTTTGGAGTCTTTGGAAAGATGTCTTGTGCCTACAGGTTTATACATGGAATTGCCGTTGGGATATGAAGCACAAGTACGTCCGCGTAGCGGTCTAGCTATCAAAAAAGGATTGTCCATGCCCAATACGCCGGGGACAATAGACAGTGATTATCGTGGCGAACTGAAAGTACCGATTATCAACCTATCCAAAGAAACACAAACCATCCAACCCGGCGAGCGCATCGCTCAAATGGTCATCGCCAAACACGAAATGGTAGAATGGACAGTCGTCGAGCAACTAGGAGACAGCAAACGTGGTAGCGATGGATTTGGAAGTACGGGTACAAAGTAATTTTCATTCCCCTCCTTTTATATCAGAACCGATACTAGCCAAAGCTTGCTCCCAAAAGCTTTCGGGAGCAGTTGCACATCTCAAGTCATATTTACTATGCAACAATCCACGCTACGCATTCTAAAAATAGGCGGTGCCATCCTCGATCATCTTGAAGCATTTGAGTCCGTTTGTCAGCAATTCGCCAACTGGGCGCATCCCAAAATATTGGTACATGGAGGTGGTGGTCGAGCTAGTCAATTACTGGAACAACTTAACATCGTACCACAAATGCACAGCGGCAGGCGAATCACAGATGACGATACACTGGAAGTGGTGACGATGGTCTATGCTGGATTGTTGAACAAAAAGGTCGTTGGTCATTTGCAGTCATTGGGTTGTGATGCGCTAGGACTTTCTGGTGCAGACCTGGACAGCATTCGCGCGCACAAGAGAGTTGTGAAAGATGTGGATTATGGATGGGCAGGCGACATAGATACGATCAATACACCAACGCTTTCTGCGCTCCTATCTTTAAATATCGTTCCTGTTTTCTGCGCCATTACGCATAATGGAAACGGTCAACTCCTCAACACCAATGCCGACACCATAGCTGCGACTTTGGGGACTGCTTTTGCCGATCACTACGAGGTGGAGTTGCATTATTGCTTTGATCGTCCCGGTGTATTACTAGATAAAAATGACGATGACTCTGTTATTTCAGAATTGACGCATCAGGTATACGAAGACTACAAAAATCAAGGTATCATTGAAGATGGTATGCTTCCGAAACTGAGCAATGCTTTCGATTCTCTTTCGCAAGGTGTGAAAGCAGTACATCTAGGTGGCGCATTTAATTTGGGAAAAGGAACAATCATAAAATAGTACCTCATGCTACTGCGATACCTTTCTTCTCTCTCCGAATAGAATGCTCCTAAAATAGATCATCCGTACTTTCGTTTGAGAAAACAGACACAGACAACTCAATATTTCTCGGTGTAAATTTGTGATTTATATTACTCAAGTTTGAGCAAGAAATTTGATACCAATAGGGATAAACAATCCTTATCAAGAGTACTTCATTATTCCGTCATCGGTATAAGACACAAACAAATGATACTTCGCGCTACACTTACTTATCTATTCATTCTCTCTGCCCTCTTCACTTTTGCGCAAACCGCAACTATCTCCGGTACGCTCACCGATACGAGTGACAATCAGCCCATCGACTTTGCCAGCGTCTACATTCAAGGCAATACGGATGTCGTAGAGACCAACGAAAAAGGAGAATACAAAATCGAAGTCCCCGCCAATACGACTGTGACACTTGTATTTAGCAGAACAGGATACGAAGCTAATTCTCAACTTCTCAATCCTATCAAAGCTGGCAAGAAGCGGACGCTAGATATGCAACTGACGCCCATCGACAGCGAGATTGACATTACCGTCACCGATAGCAAACTGGAAAGCGGCGGCATGATTACTCAAGAAACAGAAGTGCTGCGACTGCTCCCGACGACGACTGGAAACTTAGAAAGTGTACTACCTCATATCGCGCTCGGTGTAAGTAGCGGAACAGGTGGCGAGTTGAGTTCTCAGTACAATGTACGCGGTGGCAACTACGACGAAAATCTGGTCTACGTCAACGATTTTGAAATCTATCGCCCCCAATTGATCCGAGCGGGACAGCAAGAAGGATTGACTTTCGCCAATATGGATCTGATTCAAAGTTTGTCGTTTTCTTCGGGTGGTTTTGAAAGTAAATATGGCGATAAATTGTCCTCCGTTTTGGACATCAAATATAAACTACCGACGGAGTTCAAAGCATCGCTAAGTGGTAGTTTTCTAGGAGGCTCGGCTCATGTAGAAGGCAGTTTACCAGTTGGAAAAGCTGGGAATCAATTGCGTTATCTCGTTGGTGCGCGCTACAAGACGACACGTTATCTGTTGGGAACACTCGACATCACAGGGGAGTACACACCCGACTTTACCGACATCCAAGCTTATGTTACTTACGATGTATCGCCCGATTGGCAGCTAGGCATTCTCTCCAATTATAACAGAAGTGTCTATCGCTTCATTCCGCAAGAGCGTAATTCTGGTTTTGGATTATTTGATTTGGCACTGAATCTTTTTGCAGTCTTCGATGGGCAGGAAGTAGATGACTTCACGACTCAAATGACGAGTGTCTCTATGACTTATCTGCCAGAAAGAGATCGAAATCCATTGTTCATCAAATTCATGGGCTCGACTTACAGAAGTGTCGAAAATGAGCGATTTGACATCATCGGTCGGTACGCTTTGCAACAGATCGAGAACAACTTGGGCAGCGACAATTTTGGAGAAGTGATCGGTGTCCTCGGAACAGGTACGCAACAACAGTACGTCCGTAATACTTTGAATGCTAATGTCTCCAATCTCGAAGTGCGTGGCGGTTGGGAACTGCAAGGCGATCCAGAAGATGATGCCGTTACTCGTTCTCACTTTTTACAATGGAGCGGAA
Source organism: Bacteroidota bacterium (assembly GCA_038749535.1). Lineage (GTDB taxonomy): Bacteria > Bacteroidota > Bacteroidia > Chitinophagales > Saprospiraceae > JAAUTG01. Next base: position 40,251 of record JBCDHX010000015.1, on the reverse strand, counting down.
AATACCAGACTGAATTTATAGACGACCGCCTCAATGAATGGGAAAGACTCGATTCGGCAGGCTATTCCATTCCTTACGACACCAACTTAGTTTTGCTCAATAGCGTTCTAAAAAGCGAAAACGAACTTACATCGACTCGCCTCAGCGGCTTTTTGCAAGACACTTACACTTTCCGCAGGGATAGTGCTTACGAAATCCGAGTAAGCGCAGGGGTGCGTGCAACTTACTGGGACTTAAATAAAGAGTTGTTCATTTCGCCTCGCGCCCAATTGCTCTACAAACCTTTGAATACCGAGAACGATATTTCCTTTCGCTTAGCAGGTGGCTTATATGCGCAGCCGCCATTCTACAGAGAACTCCGAAGTTTAGAAGGGCAAGTGAATACAGATGTATTGTCTCAAAAGTCGGCTCATATCGTTGGTGGCTTAACTTGGGATTTTGGAAAGCGTGCCAAATACCGTTTCACCAGCGAAATCTATTACAAACAGCTTTGGGATTTGGTCTCTTACGACATCGAAAATGTCCGTATTCGATATTCTGGTAAAAATGATGCTACTGGTTATGTCACAGGCATTGACTTACGCCTCAACGGGGAGTTTGTGAGAGGAGCAGAGTCTTGGTTCAATCTATCTTTGCTGCGTGCGCGTGAGTCACTAGACGACGTACAGCATCAAGTCCGCGAGATCGGAGAAGCAGAAGGACGCGATGTAGACGATGTGCCTCGCCCCACCGATCAGTTCATGACACTGTCTGTCTTTTTTCAAGACTATCTACCCAAAAACGAAAACTTCAAAACTCACGTCAATGTTACCGTCGGCACAGGTTTAGCATACGGGCTACTCGGCAACAATCGTGTTTTCCGAAATACGTATCGCTTTCCAGCTTATCATCGTGTCGATATTGGATTTTCCTACGCACTTTGGAATAAAGAACGCCGACGCACACAACCTCGACACTTCCTGCGCTTCACAGAAGATGCTTGGCTGAGCTTAGAGGTCTTCAACTTACTACAAGTTCAAAATGTCGCTTCCAATACTTGGATCAAAACGGTTTTCAATCAACAATATGCTATCCCGAATTACTTGACTTCTCGGCGGATTAATTTAAGGTTGCGCTTCGATTTTTAGTTTATTTTGAGTTAACACTTGCATATCTCATTTACTCGCCGTATATTTGCACTCCTAAACATCGCGGCGTGGAGCAGTTGGTAGCTCGTCGGGCTCAAGATGCGGAGTTGAAAATCGAATATTGAAATACACATTTTGATATTTTTATTTGAAAGCAAATAATTTCAACATCTTGCAAAGGGCTGTTCCGAGAGAAATCTCGGAATGAATTCTGTCAAATTCGGGGAAGCCTGTAGTGTGGTAATCCCGAGCCAAGCTTTGAATCTAATTCAGAGAAGGTGTAGAGACTTGATGGCAGACACCTAAGTCAAACTTAGTTTGATACGGTGAAGAGAAAGTCCAGACCATCAAATTCTGATTCATTCAGAAGTAGCGAAAGCTATAGTGGTACGCATAACCCGAAGGTCGTAGGTTCGAGTCCTGCCGCCGCTACTTTCAAAATTAAAGTCTTATAAGTTGATTCTTGCAAGGCTTTTTTCGTTTATTCAGATTTAATATTCACCTGAAATAACTCATTGATTTTCAGATTTTTGTACTATAGTTTCTTTATATTTATAGCATGAATTTTAGTACAAAACACAAAGGTGATATTGCTGAACAAGCAGTTATCTTGAAAGCTCTCAAGCTCGGTTGGGAAGTATCTGTACCTGTGGGTGATCGTCTAGCATACGATTTAATTTTAGACGTAGATGGTAAGCTTTTAAAAATCCAAGTGAAGAGTGCTTGATTTGACGAGCAAAAGCAAAATTATGTTGTCGATAATCGCAGAACACAAACCAATCGGCGTGTAATGAAGCGATCCAATTACGAGAAAACGGACTTTAATTTCGCTATTTTATATATTGCTGAACTTGACGTTTTCTATATAATGCCATCTGAGGTATTTCTATCCTATGGCTCTGAAATTCATTTAGTGGAAGAAGAAAAGCGATAACGTAAACCTCGGTCAGCTAATTACAGAGAAGCTTGGAACTTGATTTCGTAAAATTGAAAGCCTTTGAAATTCAATTCGGCTTTTACTCATCTTCCTCCCGCAAACACCGTACACAAAACCGCCGCTGCTTTCGAGGCTTGTCTAACATATGATGCAGATGATGGTGCTGCACCAAACTAACGCCACCAAAATGTACATGAAAACGGTCATGATTTAAGGACTCATTTCTGATCCAAAGTGTATATGTCCGCTTTTTTTGATATCGTTTTCCTTGTACTCAACCAAGATGGATAGGAAAAGATAGGACTGAAGTATCATTCAGCTGAAACTCATTCAAATGAATCAGCTCAGAGCGATCACTATAGTAAAAAGTGTCTTCACTAGTAGTGCCTCCATATTTTTTAGCTAAGATATCAACAGTAGTCTCCCAATCCACCAAAGTAGGTATCCGCCAACCTTCAGGGCAAATCGTATCCAGCTCAAAGCGACTGTAAAAATTGGTCTGCTCGCAAATACTTTTCTTACGCTTTGTCGTCTCGCAATATGACAGTGTAGACCGGAAACACAAATCTTCATTCATCCACCATAAGTCGCCTATTTGAACAACTTCGTATGGCTCGCCATCACGCTCATCTATTGTTCGTGAGTTTTGAGCAAATGAGCAATATTGAGCAGCGAAAAGCAGAAGGACGGTAATACGCATATCTTTTTATAGAAAAAGACGATTGGGGTTATACTTTATTGTCTTCTATTGAAACGCTACCCTTTTCGCTTCAAAAAGACTCGATCAGGTCCTTGCTCCAGCACACGCTTTGGGTCATAGTCTCCAGTACGACGCGTTTCCGGTAACTGTTGTATTTTTCCATTGCGCACCGTGAATGGATAGATGCGCACTTCCTTAGGTTGGTCTTTTCTATTCAAAGTAAGCTCGACGCGATAGTTGCCATCCTTCAGGTCTTGCTCCATAGACACACCGAAAGGGCGATCACCACTACGGCGACGTGGATAGACTTCAAAGTAGTGGGTTTTGTATTCCCACCAGCCGCGTTTAGAGTCGTCTTTTCTAAGTCCAGGATTAGGATTCATATTGAGATTACCCATCCAGTAGAGTGTGCCTACTGTTCGGCTACCTTGCTTGATGATGGCATTCCATTCCAGAGGAATATCTTCATCCGGATCGGAAGAGTCTTTCACGTTCACACTTTCATTTTCAACATGAAAGTGAAAATGAACCAAGTTCTGCTTGGAGCCTTCGTCATAGTTAAAGGTGAAGTAGACATAGTCTTTCCAAAGGTTGTCACCTTCCAAAAAGTAAAGCGTGTTCATAGCGGCATAAGGATCGTCAGTTGTCTTTTTGATGACTGTAAATGGATGCGTATAATAATGTGTGCCCCCAACATAGAACCGAAGTTCATAATTGCCTTCTGTCAGTGGCACGAGATCAGTAAAATCGTCCATAGATGTACCAGTTTTTTGGCGAATGGTGGTGGCAGGCTGCCCTAAATCACGCTCATACGCCATCAGGTGCATTGTCCCCTTATTTTCTTGGGTGGCGACATCTATTACATCTGCCCAAATCACGATCTCTTTGAGGTAGTTGCTCCAGAAATTGATGGGCTTGCCCGAAGTTGTTTTTAGTGGCATAAAAAGCACTTCGAGTTCAGAGATACGCAGCTCGCCTGTGAGAGACAATTTTACACCTGACAATAAGCTATGCATCGCTACGGCAGGTGGATGTGGCTGACTTTCAAAGTCAAAATCAACTCTCGCCAGTCGATCAGAATTGACTTTGGTAAGCTGACTGCCTGAGGAACTGCTCCCACCGGAGCTTTCTCCGAGCATTGTACTTTTAGCTTTGTTGAGTTTGTCTTTCAGTTTGCCTAGCTGCGCATGAGTAGTCGTCAAACCTGTAAAACACAGCACGATTAAAAGGATTACTTGTTTCATTTTTCTTGAGTTTTATCAATCAATACGGCAAAGCTATCCTACAAAATGGGTGTTATTTATTTGTTTTCATAACTGTCCTTCCTTTAGATATAACTGTCCTTTCATTTGCTAAAAGTGTTTTGTATTTTCACCTCCTACAATTATCTATTCACGAAATGACATCTACACAAGAAGAATTGTGGCATAAAATTGAGCGATTCCAACTGGATGATGCGGATGCTGATTTTAGCTTTACGGATCGACTTTGTAGAGAGAATGGATGGACATACACTTATGCGATTCGGGTCATTCAGGAATACAAAAAATTCATGTTCCTGATCTGTATTTCCAAACATCCATTGACACCTTCCGATCAGGTCGATCAAGTTTGGCATTTGCATTTGCTGTATACTCGGTCTTATTGGATGGAGTTCTGCCAACAAACACTGGGACGAGACATACATCACGGACCGACTAAGGGTGGCAATAGCGAGCGCGAAAAGTTCAAAGATTGGTACGAAGAAACTAAAGTGCTATACGAGCGTATCTTTCAACAACAAACGCCTGACGATATTTGGCCTGATTCCAAAAAACGCTTTGGCGCATTGAATTTTAGAAGAATTAATCTTGACCGATACTGGCTGATACCTAAACTCAGAAAACGATGATTTCAGAATTGACAACTCTATCTCCGGCGGAAATTTTACTGATCGAAAGCCCCGATGTCAAAGTCGATCAGTTGGCACGGGTGACTTTTTTCGACCTTTTGCTGAAAGGCATACTTCAAATAGAAGACGAACCAACAGCTAGTGCCAAGAAAAAGAAGAATCCACTGGTCGGTTTGGGAGATGCGTACTTCCACTATCGCCCACTCAAACATGAAGCGATTTTTCTACATCTATTTCACTGGGATTTGAACCTAAAAGTCAGACTAGCTCATCTACTTAAAACTGCCTTCGAAAACATCAAAAATAGCGATCACTATAAATTAGGTTACGTATATACCAATAAACGAATGAAGCCCTACTTCCAATCCAATTTCTTCCAAAAACTGGTCGGTATCAAGATAATATCAGAAAAAGGATTGGTCGTGCAGCAAGCGATCAAAGACGATCTGAAACGTATCAAATCGCATACCAATCGACGGAAACTCAGTTCGGTAGATTCCCTGCTCGCCCTGAATGGCAATATCGTTTTGATTCCCAAAATCCCGATCAGTCTCTTTCAGCAAATTGAGCAACAGCAGTCCGAGTTTAGGAAAAGGCAAGGACATATTGTCGGTCATGACCTCTACTACTCCAATCTCTATCAGCACAATACGACAAAAGATCAATTTCAGCTACTATCAATCAATGATGCAGATTTTGCGCCCATTATCGAATCAGTCGATGGTTTCAATGATGCTTCAGGTGACGGCTGTGGCGGTGATGGCGGCTGCGGAGGATGCGGCGGTTGTGGTTGCGGATGATGTAGTAAAGTGATCGAACCACTTCAAATCATCTGAACACTTAAGGAAATCTGTAATAAATAAGGTATCCAGGTTTTTGAGAATTGTCGCAGGCGAATGCAAAGCCTACTCCGAGAAGCGGAGGCACGAAGAGGGAGCATAGCCTTAGCTACACGACCGATGAGTAGATTATATTTTACAACTTCCCTAAATCACAAACATTTTTACCTTTGCTGCCATGAGCGACAACTACAAATACGACCTACGCGGCGTCTCCGCCACCAAAGATGAAGTCCATGCCGCTATTGCTGATATGGACAAAGGATTATACCCATTGGCTTTCTGTAAAATACTGCCCGACTTGGTAGCAGGCGATAAGGATTTTTGCAATATCATGCATGCTGATACAGCCGGGACGAAAACGAGTTTGGCGTATCTGTATTGGCGTGAGACGGGTGATTTAGAGGTATGGAAAGGTATTGCTCAAGACGCGCTCGTAATGAACTTAGATGACATGGGCTGCGTCGGTTGTGTGGATGATATTGTGATTTCTTCGACCATCGGGCGCAACAAGAATCTGATTTCTGGCGATGTTATCAAAACACTCATCCAAGCTGCCAACGACTTTGTGGAACAAATGCGCGAACACGATGTGCATCTGCATCTATCAGGCGGCGAAACAGCAGATGTAGGGGATATTGTTCGGACGATAGATGTAGGCTATACTACCTTTGCTAGACTACATCGCAAACAACTAATTGTCAACGATATACAAGATGGTGACGTCATTGTTGGATTGAGTTCTTCCGGTCAAGCGACTTATGAAAACAGCTACAACGGTGGCATGGGCAGCAATGGTTTAACTTCTGCTCGCCACGACGTTTTTCATCATGACTATGCTTCCAAATATCCCGAAAGTTTTGACCCCAATACACCCAAAGAAGTCATCTATATAGGCGGTAAAAAATTGACGGATACCATCGAAATTGACGACAAAAATATACCCATCGGTAAACTCGTCCTCTCTCCTACTCGCACTTATTTACCAGTCCTCAAAAAGCTATTGACAGAGCTACACGGCAACATTCACGGCATCATCCACTGCACAGGTGGTGGACAAACTAAAGTCAATCATTTCATTCAAAACAAACGAGTCGTCAAAGACAATTTGCTCCCTATTCCTCCCCTATTTGAACTCATTCAGTCCGAGTCCGGCACGTCGTGGAAAGAAATGTATCAGGTCTTCAATATGGGACATCGCTTAGAAGTCTATTTGCCAAAGGAAAAAACACAAACGGTCATCGACATCGCTCGTCAGTTTAATATTGAGGCGCAGATCATCGGTCGTGTGGAAGTGGCGGATAAGAACGAGGTGGTGATTGAAGGAGCATTTGGTCGATTTAGCTATTAGAACAGGATGGGAACGCGGATTGAACAGATTAGACGAATTATCACTGATTTTTCTATCAATTTGTGTTCAAATCTATTTCAACTTCCCAACATTTTGTTTGTTTTATAGCAATACTCCTCTTTTCAATTTGTACTTTTGTAGGCTTATTATTTGAGCATTTAGAAAATGATGAAGCAACTACAGTTCTTCCATAATTTCCAATTGCAGTATGAGTATGAGAAAGTACATCTAGACGAAAACAATTATCTCGAAGTGTTTCGTCAGATACTTCTTTTCCAGCTGAATGAACAAGATTTTGATTCGTTATGGAATGAACACCCTCAAGAGTTTCATAATATAGTCATTCATGGCAAAAAGATAAAGACGCCTAGATGGCAGCAGGCGTATGGCAAAAATTACGAATACACTGGTTCTCGTAACAATGCTTTGCCCTTAAACAAAGTACATCAAAAGTACATTGACTGGTGTCAAAAGAACATAGACAAGAGATTGAACGGACTGCTCATCAATTGGTACGAAGGGAGACAACAGCATTACATCGGAAAGCACCGTGATTCCATAAAAGGACTAATGGTGGGAAGTCCGATTGTCACAATCTCACACGGTGAAGAAAGAATATTTAGAATGAGACCGTATAAGGGAAATGGTTTTCAAGACTTTGAGGTACAGCATGGAGATGTATTGGTTATACCTTGGGAAACAAATCAAAATTATACCCATGAAGTCCCTTCTTTCAAAAAATATCAAAATAAACGTATCTCCGTTACGCTTAGAGCATACACTTGAGAAAATACAACAGTAATAGCTATAAAATTAGTATAAATTGAACTCCTTTCACCATACACTATTAGACAGTCAAGCTGTTCGCACAAATTCGTGTTTCTCACTGAAACAGTCTCATATCTAAAGTCTAAAAGAGAGCGAAAGCGAACGATCTCACATCTAGAAAAATGACAGACATCATCAATAAAAATAAAGTCGTGCAATCTGGTTCCATGAAAGATAGCATCTTCATCAAGGGAGCACGGGGCAATAACTTGAAAAATATAGACGTCCGCATCCCGAAGAACCAACTGGTGGTGGTGACGGGTGTTTCCGGCTCAGGTAAGTCATCGATTACGATGGACACCTTGTACGCAGAAGGACAGCGTCGCTATGTGGAAAGTCTGAGTTCCTATGCGCGACAGTTTTTGATGCGGATGAAAAAACCGGATGTTGACTTCATCAGAGGCATTTGTCCGGCGATCGCCATAGAGCAAAAAGTAAGCACGCAGAATGCCCGTTCGACAGTTGGGTCACTGACAGAGATTTACGACTACTTTCGGATGTTGTTTGCACGGATTGGGAAGACTTATTCTCCCATTTCAGGCGAGATCGTCAAAAAGCACGAAGTAGCGGACGTGGTAGACTTCATCATGGCGCAAGAGGAAGGGGCGAAAGTGCAACTCTTCATTCCACTACAAAAGCAATATCCACAGCGGAGTTTAGAGCAGGAGCTGACCTTGTTATTGCAAAAAGGCTATACGCGTTTGGACTACAAAGGTGAGCGTCATGAGTTGCAGGAAATATTGGAAAGTGAAGTGCTGGATTTAAATCTGCCACTAGTCAAAGCTAGAGAGCTGGACATTCGGATTTTGATTGATCGTTTTGTGGTCAAAAAAGAAAATCAGGACAACATCAACCGCATCGGCGATTCTGTACAAACTGCATTCTACGAAAGTGTAGGCGAATGTATCGTAGAAGTCATCGATGGCGAAACAGTGGCGTTCAACAATCGCTTTGAGTTGGATGGTATCGTATTTATAGAGCCGACGCCGCAGCTATTCAACTACAACAATCCATTCGGTGCTTGCCCGACTTGCAATGGCTTTGGTAAAGTGATGGGCATAGACGAAAATAAGGTCATTCCCAATAAGTCGCTTTCAGTATACGAAGGAGCAGTCGCCCCTTGGAAAGGAGAAAAACGGAGCTGGTGGAAAGACCAAGTCGTCAAACATGGCGAGAAAGCCAATTTCCCAATTCATCGACCTTATGCAGAACTGACGAAGCAAGAACGTCGAATGCTTTGGAAAGGTACAAAGCACTTTGAAGGAATTGATGCTTTTTTCAAGGAATTGGAACAGAAGACCTATAAGATTCAAAATCGAGTGACTTTGGCACGCTATCGAGGTCGCACTACTTGCCCGGACTGCGATGGTGGGCGATTGCGACCAGAAGCGACTTACGTCAAAATCAACGGGCATTCCATTCCTGATTTGGTCGATTTGCCGATAGATGAATTGCTGGAGTTCTTTGAAAATCTTGAACTCAATGAATACGATGCGCAAATCGGAAAACGGCTGTTACTAGAAATCAAAAATCGGCTTCGCTTTATGTGTGAGGTTGGACTCAACTACTTGACCATCAATCGAGTATCTAGTACACTCAGCGGTGGAGAAACACAGCGCATCAATCTAACTAGAACGCTTGGCAGCAACTTGACCGCCTCTATGTATCTACTCGATGAGCCTAGTGTAGGACTACATCCAAAAGATACGAGTCGTCTTGTAAAAGTGTTGAAAGACTTGCGCGATTTAGGGAATACAGTCGTCGTCGTAGAGCATGAAGAGGATGTGATCGCGAGTGCAGACTACTTGATTGATATAGGACCTAGAGCGGGCATTCATGGTGGAGAAGTGGTTTTCGAAGGACCATATCAAGATATTTATTCGGAAGCGACAGATAGTCTAACCACAAAATATATGAATGGCAAAATGTCCATTCCGGTACCGAAGACGCGTCGAAAATTTACAGATTCGATTTGGGTGAGGGGTGCTTCTGAACACAACCTCAAAAACGTAGATGTACAGTTTCCATTAAATACATTGACGGTTGTTTCGGGTGTTTCGGGAAGTGGCAAAACGACTTTGGTCAAGAAAATTTTGTACCCGACGCTGCTAGCCGCATTGGGAGAAGCGACGCCTATTTCTCCTGGATCTCATCGTGCGCTAGAGGGCGACATCAAGCGCATCACGCAAGTCGAGATGGTCAACCAAAACCCAATCGGCACCTCCTCTCGCTCCAATCCAGTAACCTACGTCAAAGCGTACGACAGCATTCGGAAGTTGATGGCAGATCAGCAGTTGTCTAAGATTCGCGGCTTCAAACCAAAGCACTTTTCATTCAATGTGGAAGGCGGTCGCTGCGAAACTTGCAAAGGCGAAGGTGAACAAGTCATCGAAATGCAGTTTTTGGCGGATGTACGATTGATTTGTGAGGAATGTGGTGGTAAGCGTTTCAAAAGAGAAGTATTAGACGTAGCTTACAAAGGTAAAAATATCGCTGATATTTTGGATTTGAGCATTGACGAAGCCATTGAGTTTTTCGCGGATGCTAAAGATGTGAGCAACAAACTCAAGCCCCTCCAAGACGTCGGTCTCGGCTACGTTAAACTCGGACAGTCGTCCAATACGCTTTCCGGCGGAGAAGCGCAGCGAGTCAAATTGGCGTCTTTTTTGGGTAAAGAACGCACCAAAGAAAAAATTCTCTTCATCTTTGATGAACCTACCACCGGACTGCATTTCCACGATGTCGGTATCTTGCTGAAAGCGTTGAATGCATTGGTCGAAAAGGGACATACTGTTCTGGTCGTGGAACACAATTTAGAGGTTATCAAATCAGCAGATTGGTTGATTGATTTAGGACCGAATGGCGGCAAACATGGTGGACAATTGCTGTATCAAGGCGTACCGGAAGGGATCGTGAATGTGGCGGATTCGCATACGGGGCAGTTTTTGAGGGAAAAGTTGTGAAGAGTGAGCGCTTGGTATATCACGAATATTTCATCAAAAACGGAGTATCTAGAGCAAATGGATTCATTCGTTCGTAATTTAGCGTCAACAATTCAATCAAATGAACACATTAGAAGGCACACTCTTATTCTTAGTCATGGGCTTATTTGCTGCCATGCTTTTTTTGAACTTGTACTTTCGCGTCAAAGTCTTCAAAAGCTATAAGAAACTAGTGCAAAATCGGGTAGAGTTTGGTGTCAAGCACTTTCTGAGTCAAGAGAAAATGGAACGGGAGATTTATCCACGCTATCCTCATATGAGAGAAGAAATCGATACGTTTGCGCAGCATATTCGATATTCAATTAAGATGGCGACAGTTTTGACGACTTTGATTACGTTATTTGGAGGGATTTTGATGTATTTTAAATAAGCTATTAGCGATGAGCCATTAGCAGTTAGCCTCTTCAGCAGTATTCATAGTTTCAGCACTTTATTTTTGATTTATATCTTCATAAAATCCGTCTGATCCGTTTAATCCACGTTCCCATCCTATTACCTTTGCCGAAATTCAACTTACATCGCTATGCATGACAATCTCAAAATAGGTGTCTTCGGTGTCGGCCATCTCGGCAAAATTCATTTGAAGTGCCTTCAATTACTGCCTAATACTTTTGATATTATTGGCTTTTACGATACTGATGAAATGCAGGCAAAACAAGTCAGCGAAACATTTGGCATCAAAGCTTTTTCCAATGTACAGGATTTGATAGCAGCTATTGACGTTGCTGATATTGTCGTGCCGACTTCCTTTCATTATGACATCGCGAAGCAAGTACTAGAGGCTGGGAAACATCTATTTATAGAGAAACCAGTGACGCATAGTCTAATAGAAGCGAAAGAATTGGTGGAGCTAACTGAACAACAGCAAGTCAAAGCACAAGTCGGTCATGTCGAGCGATTCAATCCGGCTTTATTGGCATTAGGCGATCAGATTTTGTCACCAATGTTTATTGAAGGGCATCGTTTGGCACACTTCAATCCGCGTGGGACGGATGTATCTGTAGTTTTAGATTTGATGATTCATGATTTAGATATTTTGTTGCACTTGGTCGATTCACCGATTGCCCAAGTAAGTGCCAGTGGTGTAGCTGTAGTGAGTGAACAAGTCGATATTGCCAATGCGCGCATCGAGTTTGAAAATGGCTGTGTCGCCAACTTGACCGCTAGCCGAATGTCGCTCAAGCAAATGCGAAAAATGCGCCTCTTCCAGCCGGATGCCTACGTCAGTTTAGACTTTTTGGATAAAAAAGCGCAGATTGTACAGATCACCGACGAAGCACAGCACAATAGTTTTGGGAGCTTACCAACCGCCAAAGGCGAGCGATGGATCAGTCTGAAAGAGCCGGACATAGAACCTACTAATGCCATCAAAATGGAATTGGCAGCCTTCGCGCAAAGCATCCAAAATGATACGACACCTACCGTTTCTATCAAAGATGGCTACCGTGCGCTGGAGTTGGCACATCGAATCATCAAAGATATACAAGTGCGCCGCAAAAATGCGTTACCTTTGCTGAATCATGGGTCATGAATTGTGAATTTATGAATCATAGATGGTGAACCATAAACCATGATTCATAACTTATGCTTTTATCTGAAATTTACTATATGCGTTTGTTCTTGAGCGGCTTTATCGCTCTATGTCTCACTTTGCAGTTGGCTAGCTGCGAACTCGTCAATCCCGAAGAGGCGATTCCTGCCTACATCCAGATCGATACGATCCAGTTTGTCAACAATAGTGCGGCACGGGGTACTGCACAGCAGAAAATTGTGGAAGCTTGGGTGACTGTGGATGATGATTTTCTGGGCACTTATGATCTGCCGGCGACTATTCCTGTCCTAAAGAGTGGAGCAGCGAATGTCATCGTTCGTCCTGGTATCAAAGATAACGGCATCGGAAGTTTGTCTGAGATTTATACCTTTTTCCGTCCTTTCGAAACCAGTGTTACACTCTCTCCTACTGAAACAGCTATCTTACAGCCTAGCACGTCTTATATTAGCGACATCAATTTTGCCTTCGTCGAAGACTTTGAAAGCGGAGTCAATTGGTTTACAGATGATCTGGATGGCGATTCTGTGACGGTCATACAGACGACCACAGAAGATGTCTTTGAGGGTAATCAATCTGGTGTCATTCGTTTGACTTCAGCGAATCCTATTGTAGAGGTAGCTACCGATTTCGGTCGTCAATTTAGAGATCTCCAAACCAAAGGCGTAGAAGTCTATCTGGAGATGCACTACAAGACAGATGTGGAACTAGCGATTGGCGCAATAGGTCATCAAGAAGGTGTTTTCACACCGGAAGAAAAGATATATGAGCCCATCTTGTTTCCCAAGTCCGACTGGAATAAAGTTTATCTCAACTTGTCACAAGCAGTATTTACACTACAGAGCGTAGGATTTCAGATTACCTTTTTAGCCGGATTAGACCCTGGTCAAGAGAGTGGTGATATTTACATTGATAACATTAAATTAATCCATTTTTAATATTCATGATAAGGTAGGTTTAAACTAAAGCTATAACATTTGTCCGCGCATTTATCTAATAAAAAGTAAAGCTACCTATGCGAAATTTTCCGGTTCGAGGGACGCTACAAGCCATAAAAAATGGGACGACCCGACAGCGAAAAATCGATACGCGATTTTATCAGTTGATGGACTTCGTCAGCGCCATGCTTGCCTGGGCGTTTTTTTTCGCCTATCGGAAGTGGCAAGAAGGTAGTCTCTCAGCAGTTGACATCTATGCGGATCAAAATTTCTGGTACGGTATCTTCATTGTCCCCGCAGGTTGGGTACTGCTTTATGCTATTGCAGATCGCTACCACGATATTTATCGACTCTCACGGATGGCGACTTTCACGCGGACATTTTTATTGAGTTTTCTGGGTGTTTTCTTCCTCTTTTTCACCCTGTTGCTAGACGATTTCGTGAGCGGTTACTATACTTATTATCGCTCTTTTGCAATGTTGTTCCTATTGCATTTTTCCATCACGGTCACTGTTCGGATGATATTGTTGACACGCGCTTCTCACCGCATCAAAAAGGGAAAAATCAATTACAACACCCTAGTCATTGGTGGAAATCGTAATGCAGTCGAATTGTATGACGAAATCGTGAGTCGCTCGAAGAAACTGGGCTATAATTTTATCGGATTCATTGATACGAATGGCAGAAGTCAAAAAGAACTGAGTACACATCTGCCGAGTTTGGGCAAGATCAAAGAACTACGTGCCGTCATCAATCTCTACAACATAGAAGAAGTCGTCATTGCTATCGAAACATCCGAACACAATCGACTGAGTGAAATCTTGAATGTCCTTTTTGACTATGACGACCGTTTACTCGTAAAGATCATCCCGGATATGTACGATATTTTGCTGGGTTCTGTCAAAATGAACTATCTATACGGTGCCGTTTTGATCGAAATCAAGCAAGAACTAATGCCCAAATGGCAGCGGCTCGTCAAACGACTAATGGACTTGAGTATTTCTGGAATCATGCTACTATTACTCTTGCCTGTTTATGTATATATCGCTATTCGTGTACGGCTCTCTTCAGAAGGATCGATTTTTTTCAAACAGACGCGCATCGGACTCAATGGCAAACCGTTTACGATCTATAAATTCCGGTCGATGTATCTGGATGCCGAAGCTGGAGGTCCCAAACTGTCTTTCACCGGGGACAATCGTTGTACGCCTTGGGGTGCTGTAATGCGCAAATGGCGGATTGATGAATTACCTCAATTTTGGAATGTACTGAAAGGTGATATGTCACTTGTAGGTCCGCGTCCTGAGCGTAGATATTACATTGATCTCATCACCAAGGAAGCACCACATTATCGGCACTTGCTCAAAGTACGCCCCGGTATCACCTCCTGGGGACAAGTCAAATATGGCTATGCGTCGACTGTTCCTGAAATGGTACAGCGATTGAAATTTGATATTTTGTATATCGAAAACCGCTCACTGGCATTAGATTTTCGGATCTTGTTTTATACCGTATTGGTATTGCTGAAAGGGACAGGCAAATGATCAATTCACTACCGTCACCGTCCCAGCTTGCTGCACTTGATTACTAAATCTCACAAACTGATACCGCAACTGCCAGTAATAAACGCCGGAAGCCACTACCCTACCTTGACTTTTTGCTTTCCAAGGCATATCTGGATCGGTCGACTGAAAGGCAATATTTCCCCATCGGTCATAAATGATAAGTTCATAGTCCACCAATTCATAAAAAGAATTGAACTTTGGTAAGAAAGTATCATTTCTTCCATCCTCATTGGGTCTGATGATATTTGGAATATAAACAGGAGGCGGACAATCTTTGGTTTCGAGCTGTAGTGTCAGCGGAATAATAGTACAAGGTAAAAGGACAGCTATTTCAAACGAACCGCCATCCTCTAATAATCGCACCTCTTCTACACTTCCATCAGACCATTGAAAAGTCGCCTGCTCAAAGATGGATAATTTCGGTAAGTAATTTCGGAGATAGATTGTATTCTCTTGAAATCGACAAATGGTATCCGCAGCCTCCAACTCATCTGGGATCGCATAGAGTTGTATATTATCAATATCGTAATCAAAAAAGTGATAAATCCGATTGGTCGTCAGTGCATCAGCCGAAAAAGTATCAATCGCTTCATCAGTGATGCGTAGACAAGGAGCGATATTATTGTATGCTCTATTGGTGGCAGCAAAAGCAATATTCTCCTCCCCGCCTTTGGCTCGAAAGCAAGTGCTTTGTTTTTCCCAATTCGTGACACCGTCTTCGATTCTCAGCTCTTCAGAAAAATCAACCTTACGATAGATAGTTTGCAACTCAGCAGCAGTCATCAGATGTTCTCCAAATTCTTTTTCTAGCCGCAGCTCATCTTCTACATTTCCCAACAGCACCTCTACCGTACGGGGCGGGGCGACATTGCAAGCTTGAAAATCTGATTCGCTGACGTGATAGATACCTCTAGATCGTTCATAAAACTCCAGATAATAAAGCGTATCTCTCTGTAAGGCTGCGGTCAGTGGTGCAACTAAAACGTCTGATTGTTGAACGCCATTGATCCATAATCGCCCACCGAGCGTCATATGCGCTTCTCCATTTTGAGGAATAATGTCCGTGCGACCATATTGTCTGTTGCAGGCAAGTTGCTGGTAACGGATACGTTCATTGATGTTTCGCCAATTTTCCACCCACTCTTCATTCGGCGTATTTGGAAGATCACAATAGCGAATACCGAACTCAAAGTCTGGATTGGAAACTAAATTTTGAGCGTAAATTGAATGAATGAGCATCATCAAGAAAAAACAATAGCAGAGTCGGTTCATGAGCTTTCAAGTTGGTACATCAACTACAATATACTCCTTTTTGACCGTATTAGAAGCTATGGCAAAGCACTTTCATACTCTTCTATATCTCTTAAATCAATTTCATCATCAATATGCGTATATCCATCAAATGCTTTTCGCCCTGCTGAATAGAGCGTTTTCGCTTGTGCTACTTTCTGTTTCGCCAATTCAACCTGACCGAGTTCCTGATACGCTTTGGCTTGATAATAGTGTGCGTCTGCTAGCTCATTATGATCGTTTTGCTGATCGAGTAATTTGATGGATTTTTGATAATCACCTTTCTCTAAATACAAAATACCCAAATGAAAGTAGTCATATTCTCCTACGAAGTGATCAGACTGACGCATCTGTGTTTCGATGATCTGAATCGCTTTTTCGGACTGCCCTAATGCTTTGTAACAAATCGCTTTAGCAATATTCAAATGATAATCCGAATTGACAGAATGCCCGATGTCATAGTCGATCAACTCATCCAGCCGCTCAATATCCGCAATCGCACCTTCATAATCTCTAAAAAACTGATAGCGACACCAACCTCTATAACCCAGATGCTCCTCTGGTGACAATGATACCGCTTTATTCATCAACTGTTTCCAAGTGATAAAATCACCGCTCTTGAGATAAGCAGTTGATTTGCTTGTATAACTATCAGCATAATTTGGATAGATCTCCAAAGCTCTATCGTGCGTCATTTGGTACTCACGACTAAACTGATAGTAGCGACCTGATTGCCGAGCGGTCTTACAAGCTTCATACTGTAAGGTATCGCCTTGATACAAAAATACATTGCAGTTTTTCTGTCCAAAAGCAAAGCTCGTCAGTAACAAAAGGGAAAGGATGAAAAATAGTCTCATGGTAAAATTTCAGTGAGCTGTCCGTCTTCGATTTTGAAAACGAGGTATTGATAATAGTCAATCTGTTGTCCATCAATAGTTTTAGGAAGCCAGCCATCTAGCGACTTTGCGATATTCAGCAATTGATCGGTGATGCTTTTGTGAAAGTCTCGTGCTTCGTAGTTTTCATCCGCACCGATGACGCGAAAGCGATCCGTTTTGCCTTTACAATTGACCACAAAACGAATGCGTAGCCAACCGCTTTCTTTCTTAGCTTTTTGAGTATCATATTGATCTCGAATTGTGCGCTCTAGAGTGTATTTTTCTCCCTCATATTCCAATCCTTGCGAGTCATTAAAATACTGTTTGATCTGACTGTCATCCGTACACAATTCAAAGTCAGGATTGTCCATGGCTGCATCAAACTCGATATCACCTACCCATCTTAAATAAGTATTTTCGGTGCTTTCTATCGTCTGTTGCGGTCTAGTACAAGTCGCCAACGAAATACCGAGTAAAAGATATAAGAAATGAAGAGGATTTGGTCGTTTTGTTAAAAAGTGCATATTATTCAAAATGGTAGAAATTAGATATTAGACGATGGATGGCTTCTGCAAAAGACTGAAAATCGACTCAACTTCCTTTGATTATCGGCTGCTTAAGAAATACCTACTATTAATTTTTACAAGTCGAAAAATAGAACACGCGCTTAACAAGTGGGCGTTTCTAGTCGTTATTGTGAAACCATTAACTTTGTGTTCTATCAGATGCTCGACTTTTCTCAATGGTCTTGCTTCTCGATCATTTTCAATAAAATTAATATCAAACAAATGAAAAAATACTTCTTACTACTCTTAGTATTTACTGCAATTTGGACACCACAATTTGCACAGCAACGTATTCCACTCCCTGAAAAAGCCGATGTCACAAAAGACATTACCCTAGAAGGCATTTGGAAAAACTACACCTACTATGCACGTGGCGTACGCGGCTTCAATTTTTTGAATGACGGCAAAAGCTACACTCGCCTGGAAAGCGGAAAAGTACAGCAGTACGACTTTTTGACCAGCGATCTAGTAGGTACACTGTTCGATAGCGAATCTTTACAAGAAAAAATTAACTATAGCGACTACACGTTCAGCGATGCAGAAGACAAGATGCTTTTGACAACAGAGAGTGAGTCGATCTATCGCTACTCTTCTCGCGCCAATTACTACGTTTGGGATCGCCAATCCGACGAATTAGAACCACTTTTTGATGAGGGCAAACAAATGTATGCGACCTTCAATCCTAGTGCAGACAAGGTCGCTTTTGTCTATCAAAATGATCTCTACATCCGTGATTTGATGAGTGGAAAGGTGACGCGTGTTACTTCTGACGGTGATTACAACAACATCATCAATGGAGCAACAGACTGGGTATATGAGGAAGAATTCGCGCTAGTGCGTGCCTTTGAATGGTC
Source organism: Bacteroidota bacterium (assembly GCA_038749535.1). Classification (GTDB taxonomy): domain Bacteria; phylum Bacteroidota; class Bacteroidia; order Chitinophagales; family Saprospiraceae; genus JAAUTG01. The sequence continues at coordinate 21,936 of JBCDHX010000015.1, read as the reverse complement.
GCCGGATGGTACGAAAATTGCGTTTTTGAGATTCGATGAAAGCGAGGTCAAAGAGTTTATGATGCAGTTGTACAAAGACGAATTATATCCTGAAAATGTAACTTTCAAATATCCCAAAGTAGGCGAAAAGAATGCTATCGTCAGCGCGCACGTCTATGATCTATCGAATGGCAAATTGGTCAAAATAGAGACTGGCGATCAAGCCGATCAGTATCTACCGCGCATCCAATGGACGCCAAATGGGGAACTATGTGTCTTCCGCATGAATCGCCACCAAAGCCAATTGGACTTATTAATTGCAGATACGGCAACTGGAAAAACGAAGACGTTGTATACCGAAAAAGAAGACGCTTATGTCGCTCAAGGCATTTTGGACAACATTAGCTTTTTACAGGATGGCAAACATTTTGTGATGACCAGCGAGCGCGATGGCTATCATCATTTGTATTTGCACAACATGAAGACGGGCAAGCAGATGAAACAATTGACCTCCGGCGATTGGGACATTACGAATTTCTACGGCATCGATGAAGCCAATCAAATGGCGTACTATCAAGCCGCTAAAGCATCACCCATGCGCAAGCACGTTTACAGTGTCGATTTGAAAGGCAAAAGCACTCAATTGACCAAAGAAGAAGGCACGAACAACGCGACATTTAGCAATACATTCGACTATTTCATCTTGAATCACTCAACTATCAATACTGCTCCTACTTATGGCATTTATGATCGAAAAGGAAAGTTGATTCGAGCATTGGAAGACAACAAGCGCATCAGCAACTTGCAAGAAGAATACAGTACTGCGCCTATGGAATTTTTCGAGTTTACGACAGCCGATAATGTGCAGCTCAATGGATGGATGTTGAAACCTGCCGACTTTGACGAGAGCAAAGAATATCCGGTTTTTATGTATCTGTATGGTGGTCCTGGCAGTCAGCAAGTCACAGATGGCTGGAAAGGACAGAATTACTGGTGGTTTCAGATGTTGGCACAGCAAGGATTCATTGTCGCTTGTGTCGATAATCGTGGAACGGGTGCACGAGGCGAAGATTTCAAAAAAGTAACCTACTTGCAATTGGGACATTATGAGACGATCGATCAAATTGCAGCGGCGGAGTACCTAGGCGGCTTGTCATATACAGATAAAGATCGAATCGGTATCTTTGGTTGGAGTTATGGTGGTTATATGTCTTCGCTTTGTTTATTGAAAGGTAATGATGTGTTCAAGGCAGCGATTGCCGTCGCGCCAGTGACGAGCTGGAAGTGGTATGATACGATCTATACCGAGCGTTTCATGCGGACATTGGCAGAAAATGAGGATGGCTACAAGAATAACTCACCAGTTTATTTCGCCAATCAACTAAAAGGCAACTATTTGCTAGCGCACGGTATCGCCGACGACAATGTCCACTATCAACATGCCGTAGAAATGTCCAATGCACTCATCAGCGCGAATAAACAATTCGATACTTATGCGTATCCGAACCGCAATCACGGTATATACGGAGACAATGCACGACTACATTTGTACACCAAAATGACCAACTTTTTGACAGATAAGTTGATGAATGACGACTCGCCAGTAGGTGGTGAAACGCGTCCCTAGTTTTTATTTTGATAATTAAGTAGGATTGAAACGCAGATTTGACGAATGAAAACAGACTTTTAGCAAAAGATCAAAAGATATGTGACAACCAGTTTGATCCGTTCAATCCGCGCCCCAATCCTATAAAACATAAAATCCTAACCTATAATTCATCTACATGCTATTAAAAATTCATCCGGAGAATCCTGAAGGCAGAAAAATCAAACAAGTCGTCGATGTACTTGATGCGGGCGGCATTATCATTTATCCAACAGATACCGTATATGGGATTGGCTGTGATATTTACAACCAAGATGCCGTAGATCGCATCTGTAAGTTGCGCGGACTTGATCCGGTCAAGGCGCGATTGTCTTTCATCTGTAAAGATATAAGTCAGATCACAGAATACTCCCAACCCATTGATAATGAAGTATTTAGATTGATGAAAAGAGTATTGCCGGGAGCTTTTACTTTTGTTATCAATTCTAATAATAAAGTCCCACGTCTTTTCAAGAATCGAAAGAAAACCATAGGCGTCCGCATACCGGACAATAACATTTTACAAGAAATAGTAGAAACGCTTGGAAGACCTATTTTGACGACTTCACTGCGCTCTGACGATGAGATTGCTGAGTATTTCACCGACCCAATTGACATCTATGAAGACTACGAAAAGCTAGTTGATATCGTGATTGATGGCGGCATTGGAAACAACGTTGCTTCTACCGTGCTAGACTGTACAGGCAGTGATATTGTCGTGCTACGACAAGGAGCGGGAGAGATTTAAATATCGAACAGTTGAACCATCGAATGTCGAATATCGAGTCTTTAGGACTCCTTATTCGGCATTCTTTTTTAGTTTTTCCTCACCAAAAGCTTCTTGCCAAGCGGTAATTCCTCCTTCTAGATTGAAGATTTTTTTGGCATCAAAGCCACTATTCCGCATCAACGTCCCCAGTCGAATACTGCGTCTTCCTGACCGACAATACAACAAATAAGTTGCGTCACGGTCGAGTGGCTCTACTCGCTCCCACATATCCGGCGTCAGATAGTCGATATTGATGGCATTTTCAAGATGTAAGTGATTATATTCGTTAGCAGTTCTGGTATCGATCAAAACATAGTTGTCGTTGTCGTCCATTTTCTTTTTGAATACTTCTGGCGAAATATTCTTCAACTGCGCTTTGAGCATCATCCACCGAGAAGGCTTGCAGCTAGCACCTTTTTCTACTTGTTCTCTCGTCATCTCGCTTTCTATTTAGTGTAAAGATACATTCCTCTCTTTTGATTTTCACCTCTCACCTCTTTAAACTCAACCATCAACTCAGTCAAATCGACCATTAACAAATCGTTGGCAAAGCATTCGGCAGCAAGTATTTCGCTTTCCTTATCTTTGTGCTGTACAAAAGGGAAACATATCCTTTGTATCCTAATTCACTTTAATTTATTACTAAAATTTATCCATTCCATGTTGAAGAGATTAAATGTAAGCATCTTGGTATTGGCTTTGGCATTTTTTGCTGTAAGCTGTGCTAACGATAAAGATCAAGAAGTACGTGAAGCAGCCGTAACTGCAGTAACACCTCAGACTACTCAGCCTGCTGCAACAGCAGCCAATCCGAATATGGTGACACCTGAGCAGGTGACGACTCCTGATGGACCAACGACAGCTATGACTTTCGAAGAAATGACTTACGACTTTGGCACCATCGACGCTGGTGAGAAAGTACGTCACGTATACTCTTTCACAAATACAGGTGATGAGCCATTGGTCATCAGCAATGCTCGCGGTAGCTGCGGATGTACTGTGCCTCAGTGGCCGCAAGAAGCAATCGCGCCAGGTGCAGATGGAGAGATCGTGGTGGAGTACAACAGCAAAGGTAAGTCCGGTAAAGAGACAAAAACAGTCACTATTACTGCTAATACCATGCCTGCTGTCACTAAGTTGACGATCACAGGTACTGTCAATGCTGCTGCTCCTGTCGGTAACGAAGTACAGGTCGTACAGTAAGGTATACGGTTTTCTACCGTTTGCTAAACAAAACGCTTGTCCATCTTTTTATAGAGGGCAAGCGTTTTTTGTTGGGTGGCAACCTGCCCAATTTCGGAGCAACCTGTTCCAGCTTGTCCCGAATTTCGGAGATGCTTCGGAAACTATCGGGAAATGCCCCGGAAGACAGGCTTGAAGTTACCGTCTAACTTAATCCAACTCTACAAACATTGCCGATCAAAAACTACCTTTCCCTCATCAAGTTTTCGCATACCATCTTTGCACTGCCGTTCGCCTTGGTGGGATTCTTTTTGGCGACGCAAGCAGATGGATACAGCTTTGATTTAAAGTTGCTGTTTCTGGTGCTGTTGTGTATGGTATTTGCTAGAAGTGCTGCCATGGCGTACAATCGCTACTTGGACAGAGATATTGATTTGAAAAATCCACGTACCATAGGGCGAGAAATTCCGGCAGGTGTCATTCGCCCCAAGGCTGCATTGACTTTTGTCGTCGTCAATAGTTTGTTGTTCATCGCAACGACCTATTTCATCAATTGGATTTGTTTCCTCCTCTCTCCTATCGCTTTGCTGATTACGCTCGGTTATAGCTATACGAAACGATTTACCTTTCTCTGTCATTTTGTACTAGGTTTGGGATTGGCATTGGCTCCTATTGGCGCATATTTGGCAGTGACAGGCGAGTTTGCTCTGCTGCCGTTGTTGTACGCTTTTGCTGTACTCTTTTGGGTATCCGGCTTCGATATCATCTACGCCCTCCAAGACGAAGAATTTGATCGCTCGCTCGATTTACAATCCGTCCCAGTCAAACTCGGTAAACGATCTGCACTGCGCTTATCAGAAGGATTGCACGTACTCTGCGCGCTCTGTATGCTATCAGCAGCGATACTTTTGGGTCAGCAGTATGCAGATGTAGTTTGGCTACATTGGTTGGCAACGGCACTATTCATCGGTTTGCTTTTCTATCAGCATCGCCTAGTGCGTCCGGACGATCTGAGTCGTGTCAATCTAGCTTTTTTCACCACTAATGGTATCGCTAGTGTATTGTTCGGGATATTATTAATTTTGGATTTTTATATTTGAGTCTTAAGAACCACACAAAATTGTAAATTTCAAACACATGGAGCACGTAAGAACACATAGATAGATGTTTTTTCCTTGAAAAAACACTGTGTGACCTATGTCTCTATGTGTTTAATAATCAGTACTTTGCGTCTCTTTTTTCTTAAAATATGTTTTTATAGCCAGGCTCAGGCAAAACAATATTTTTCGCTCGGAGAAAATATATAAATCTTAGATTTGAGTCTTGCTTCTTGCCCTTCTAAATAATTCGCATCTCCCCTTCGTTTGACTACTAGACCAATCAATACATTGATCGGATATGAAATGGATACCATTTGTAGGCTTGTTTTTGTTGATAGGGCTTCCGCAGCACACAGAAGCGCAGCAGCTACTCATGCGTCTAGGCGATTATAATTTTAAGAAGGGCGACTATGAAGGAGCAGCAGAGATCTATGAAAGGATACTGGACAAGCATGACACTTACGCCCCGGCTACCATCAAGCTAGCCGAGACCTATAAAAAGCTCAACGACCTCATCAATGCCGAACACTACTACCGAGAGTCGCTTCAGTATCCTGAGGCACCTCATATCATGATGCTGGAGTATGCACAAATTCTTCAAAAGAAAAACAAATGTAAGATTGCTAAAATCTGGTACAATAAATACGCCGCTTTGTATCCCAATGAAGAGCGTGCACAACTTCTGAAACGCTCCTGTGACTATCAAGAGGAGTTGATGCAAAAAAATGCAGAACTGTACGAAGTACGCTCACTTTGGTTCAATTCAGCTAGCAGCGACTTCAGCCCTACTTACTTTCAAGATGGCATCGTTTTCGTCTCTGATCGTCCCGTCGATCCACTAGCACAAGGATGGATAGCGCGCAATAGTGAACCTGTCTTCAACTTATTCAAAGTCAGGACCGCGCCCATTGATTCCAGCTCTTTTTCTGTATGCAATTATATGTACGTCGATCCGGTCTTGCTCCCTTCGCCCATCAACTCCATTTATCATGAAGGGTCTATCGCTTTTTCCCCCAATGGCAAAGAAGCTTTTCTGACAAGAAGTGGCATCGTCGAAGAAGGATTTGTCACCAAAGGCAGTAATCATTTGCAACTCTATCAGACCCGTATGTTCCAAAACGAGTGGACAGAACCCGAACTCCTCTCTTTCAACGGCAAACAATTTTCCATTGCCTATCCTGCTCTATCTTATGATAATAAATATTTGTATTTCGCTTCGGATATGCCAGGTGGATATGGTGGTATGGATTTGTATCGAGTCGAACGCATCGAAAATCGCTGGGGAGACATCATCAATTTAGGACCAAACATCAACACGGAAGGAGATGAGGTCTTTCCTACACTCGATGCCACCGGACGCTTGTATTTTGCCTCTGACGGTCAGATCGGATTGGGTGGACTGGATGTATACGGCGTAGAAGAAATAGCAGAAAATGACTGGAGTTTTCCTGATAATTTGGGATTTCCTATCAATACACCCTCCGATGATTTTGGATTGATTATCAATGAAGAAGGAACTTGTGGCTACTTTTCTTCCAATCGCACAGGTAGCAATGACAATATTTATAGTTTTTCTCGACCGACGGCTAGCATACAGGTCATCGTCTATAATGATCGCACCGGAGAGCTACTTCCTGATGCCTTGGTCAAAGACAGTTGCACCCAAAATACACTCTACACCAATGTCATCGGAAAAGCAGTTTTCGATGTGCCGCTTAGTCGATGCTGTACATTCACAGCTACACTGGAAGGATATGAAAGAAAACAAATGGAAAGATGCACTGAAAACCTTTTCTACGGAGATGAAGTGACGCTGGAAATTCCGCTGCGACAGCGCCTTTCATTTGGTTTGACAGGCATCGTTTTCGATCAGTATACCGGTCTTCCACTCAGCAATGCGACCGTCTATTTAATCAAAGAAGGCTCGAATCAACCAACAGCCACTTTGGTCACCACCATATCCGGTCGGTTCACTTTTGATCTGGAAGAGAAAGCCTGCTACTCCATACAAGTGACGCATGGCGACTATAAAAGCAAAAAGCAAGAGGACATCTGTACTATGATGGATAGATCGGAAGTATTATTGGCTAAGGTTTATCTGGATAGCAATAAAGAAGCGGATGAGTGATAGTAGCAGTTGAAGCAAGTCACTCCAACCACTTGCTTCAACTACCACAAAACTAAAAGTTAGTAAACGATGAGCTTTCGGGATACGCCATTAGAGGCAATCAAAAAGTAAATACCTGATTGCCAATTACTTACATCTACATCTATCTGCTCGCCATCAAATTGTAGCATTTCTACCAATTCGCCTTGAATACTCCAAATACGAATCGTAGTCGGCTCTTCACTAGATATAGTAACTAAATCTTGCGCCGGATTAGAGGAAATAGATAACTGTGCTGCCCTAATCAGTTCTGTCGTAGACACCACCCCACAGAATACTTCATTCGGTGACAATTCCCAATACTCACCACCGGACAAGTCTTTGCCTTCAAAGGCAGGATAGTCCAAGCCATAGCGGGTCATGCGGAAAGTGATGTTGTTGTTGATAGAAAGCTCTTCTCCTTGCGTGACAGGTCGTCCGGCTTTCAGCGGAATGATATATTCCCAAACGACTTCGTCTTCAGGAGTAATCTCATATCCGAATCCCCATCTTCCTGAAAGTAGCAAAGCATTACCATTCGGAAGAAACTGCGCGCTAGAAAGTCCTGCGGAAGCAGCGCGTACATCTTCTTTAGGATAGATAACCACTCGCTCAAAATCATTTGGCAAATAATTGTTATCGACAAAGTCATAGCTGCCAGTTTTTGTTGTACGTAGTAAATTACCAGAGGACGTACCATTTGGTAATCTATTGTTGAACAAACTCATGATGCCAAAGTCTGCGTCACCTACCTGTGCAGTTGGGTTGAGCCATTGGACATCGTGCTGAAAGAAGAGCTGTTGATCCTCGTCAGTGCCTTGCCCATAGGCTTTTGGGTTACCCCATCGATAAAGTAAATCGCCACCTTTGCCACTGTTGCCGCCTGTAGAAGTAGCTGCCTCAACGGTGGTTGTGCTGTGATCGATGACCCAAATTTCATCAAAGTGAGGAACACTTAACACAATTTGGTCTAGCACCGGATTGTAGGCTATAGCATTAATATGCAACCAATCAGGATTGCCATCAGTGGGGTCATAGTTGAGGTCGATACGTTCGGGCTGTGCGCTAGGATTACCGAAATTAGTCTGTGTCTCGTCATAATCTTGCACCAAATGATCCCAAACTCGCCATTCCCAGACGATTTCGTCCTGCATAGGATTCCACTCAAAAATAGTCTCCGACCATACTTTATTTTGAGGTAGTAATGCTGTATCGCGCCCAGAAGCAATAGCTTCCATTCTATTTCGATTTTCCCATGCAAACATAAGTATGTTTCCATTGGGTAGGACAGCAACATCATGGTGCAAGCGATTCAGACTATCGTTCAGCGTGAAGCTGTGGAGTAGTTCATTTTCCCAAGTACGAACTTCTACTGTCTCGCCGCCACCACCTGCCCAGATGGGACTAGTCGGTCCGCTGGTGTTTTTTCTTTTGCATTTGACTAGGTTGCCGTTTTCGAGTAAATAAACCGCATTGCCGGGTCGATCAGTCGTTTCGCCCACCCATCGGTGTACGATCTGACCACAATTGTCTAATAAGAAAACGTCTCCTTGGTTGTGTGGGAATATTAGATTGTAACCATCATAGGTCGCTTCCACATCTTGCTGAATGATGCCGACAGTGTTTGGTGATTGGGCTTGTAGTGTCAGTGTAAAGAGGAGAAGTAAAGTAATCAGTCTCATCTGCTTAATTTTTATTAGCCTTATCTAAAAATGAAAAAGCCATATTCCAATAACAAGTATCAGAATATGGCTTTAAGTATGAAAATCTGAAATCAGGCTTTAGATCCTAATTTCTAAAATTAATCTTTCAAAGTAAACGGTACAGCATCACCCGGGAAAGTAATGACAGAAGTCGCTGCTTCACCATACGTGTTTTCCCAGATAATTGTCCACTGATTACCATCGATAGAAGACTCGAATGTCCAAGTATCCGCAAAGCTATCTGTAAAGCCACTAAAGAAGACTTCACCACAAACTTCACTGAATGTCAAGTCACCACCGGCAGTACCACCACCGTAGCAAGGTCCGTAAGAACCAAATGCCCAGTCACTGAACTCGTATACACCTGCACCACGACCGACGATGTCTACAGAACCAGAAACTGGATCACCACCACACCAGATGTCAGTCGTCTCATAAGTCACCGTCTGCTCTAAATCAGAAGGACAACCTGCAGGCAACAAGAAATCAAAGAAACCACGGAAAGCAGTACCATTGACAGTGGCAGAAGAGTTCTCAGCACCAAAAACAGCACCGGTTGTCAGTACTAGACTTCCATCTGCTCTGATCTGATCGCCAGGCTCTAGATCATCCGGCGTCAATCCTAATGCAGCAATCACCTCAGTTGCAGGAACAGTGATGTTCTCCAAACATCTGTATCCTTCCTCGCAAGTACCGAAGTCAGACTGTGTGAAAGACTTGTAACGAACTGGTCCGATGTCTCCTTTAGAACCAGTATACACCAAATCAACATTGTATTCTGCCACTTGATTGCCTTGCTCTACATCGATGAACTCTACTGAGTATGTAAATACAGAACCATCGATGTCGAATAGGTTGATTAAGTTGTCACCTTGCTCGATCAGGCGGACATACGCCCCTTTTTCTGCATCATCGAAGGTGACGATTGGAGCTAAATCTTCATCTGCACAAGAAAAGAGCGACAAAGCTAGAACTCCAGATAAAATAAATATATTAAATTTATTCATAATTATGTTTGCTTTTAAAAGATCTTGAATAACTAGACCATACCTATTACAAGTAGTAAAAATGCTCATTGAGGTCTAGAATAGTTGTGATTTTCAAGATATTCAAAGGAATGAATCGAAAGCAATGACGACTCAGCGCCGTCACTGCTCTTGATTGATTAGTATACATCCGCAGAACCATCATCCCAGAATACAGGATCACTGATGGAACGCTGTGTCGCATTCTTGTTACGTAGAATGTAGTCATTCGGATAGAAGAAAGAACGAGCAAATGTACCTGCATCCGGCTCGATAGCTGGCTGCATATTGTCAGGATAGCCTGTTCTTCTCCACAAGTTGTATGCTTCTAGACCGTTGCCCCAAAGTGCAATGTAATACTCTTTGGCGACGATAGCCAACTGTCCCTCTTTCTCACCTTCTACATCATCATATTGTGACAATACAAAGTCTACATAAGTATCGATAGCTTCTTGATCTGGTACAAAGCACTCCTCCACAGTAGAACCACCGCAAGGACGACCTTCGATCACCGTAGACATCTCACCAGGCACCAATGACTTAAAGCTGAACACTTTATCAATAGACTTACGTATACCACTTTCTAGCAAAGCACGTGCATCTCCATTAGTTCCTAATGTCAAAGCAGCTTCTGCCAACATGAAGTCAGTGAAAGAAGACATCATGATCGGGTCGATACCTGCTCCAAGACCACCTGAAGTTCCAGTTTTTCTAGTATCATCGAATTGGTTCGCATCGAAGCTACCACCTCCAGGATACAGACCATAAGAAGTACGGATAGGACCATCCGGTGGGATACCTTCACCATTCAAGTGATCGCGACCTGAGTAACCATCACCCGGCAATACGATACAGTATGGCAAGCGTGGATCTACTGCTGCATAGTGTGCAGGCTGAGCAGACTGATCTGGCAAGGCAGAAAAGTGACAAGAGTAAGTTGTTTGATCTTGCTCATCAGCTTTCTCTACTTTACGACGGAAGTAGAAACGGATACGAGGATCGATAATAATCGTCTCATCATCTGTCACCTTATCCACCCTCAATAACCACATATAGTAGTTGTTCAGATAATCACCATCTTGTATTTCATAATGAAGATTATAAAATGGATGACGGTTGTTAGGATTGGTACGCTGAGAACCATAATTCCACTGGAAGTCATCCGCAGCAGATGTAATCAAATCATCTTCGCTCAAACCATTGATGATGCTAGCAGCACCTGAAGGATCTACCAGACGAGTCGTGATTGCCAGTCTTAGTTTCAATGTATTCGCTGCCTTAATCCATTTAGCAGCGTCACCGCCATAAATGTTGTCAGCAGTCGGTGCAGCACCAGTATTGCCCTCTAGTTGAGCAATCGCTTCGTCCAACAATGCATTCGCTGCATCATAGACACTCTTACCAGGATCTGCTACAGGTGCGATGATGTCTGTACCCTGACCGATTTCAGAATAAGGTACATCACCAAATACATCTACCAGACCCATCATGGTATACGCTTTCATCACTTTAGCAGAACCTGAAAGAATATCCAATCCTCTCTCATCCGCCAAAGCTGTCAACGCATCAACATCTGGATACATCCCAGAGTAAGCAGATAGCCACAGACCACGCAAGGTGTTAGGTGACAAACTACCCGGATAAGTAAAGTTACCTAGGAATCCATACATACGTGCTACACCGCCGGGTCCGTCGGTACGCTGCATTGTACTGTAGAAATTATTAAAGTTAAGTTGAATAGCATTGTACAAGTCATTGACGCTCGCTCTTTCCGGTGTCACTGCATTTGGGTTGTCGAGCAACTCCAACTCAGTGCCATCACAAGCTGCGATCGACAAGATCAATGCTAGCAATGATATTTTAGTTATAAATTTCATGTTATCTTTTTTGTTTATTCACACAGAAACGGCTGTTCACATATCATCCGTATCTGTGAAAAGAAAGAGACATTTAGTTTTACATTTCAGTTACGAAATGTCTCTTTCTAATTGTTGAATCCACCTCTCTAATCTACTAGAAAGATGCACTAACCATTAAACCATATTTCTTAGCCGTAGGCGCAGTACGGAAATCAAAACCACGTCCATTACCTACACCTGTACTAGATACCTCAGGGTCGAAATTCAATCCTTGAGGGAAGTTAGGCGCATTGAACCACAAGTTCTCACCCGATAGCGTGATACCAATCTGTCCGAATGGAGAGTTCTCCAAGAAACGAGCAGGTACTGCATAAGACAAAGAAGTCTCTCTCAAGCGGATAACCGTTGCGTCGAATACACCACCTTCGTTAGCGAAGAAGTAAGCACGGAAGAATGAATCACCGATATATGTTTGAATATCGTTAGGTGTACCATCAGACTTCACACTATTCGGCATAATCAATGGAACGTTTCTATCTACATCTGTATCGACTGTGTTACCACGAGCCAACAATGCTTGTACAGTAGAAGAGAAGATGTCACCACCATCAATGTACTGAAACTGGAATCCAAAGGAAAATCCTTTATAAGAGAAACTGTTGATCCAGTTCGCTTGGAAGTTCGGATTCGGGTCACCAATGATGTCAATCGTTGCATCACCTTGGAAGTTACCTTGACCATCTACAATCTTGTTACCATTTTCGTCTTTGATGAATGGACTTCCCTGAATCACACCATACTGCTGACCTACGATAGCATAGTTACCTAAACCTGCGTTGAAGCCTGCATTCAAGTTGGCATTCAGTGCACCACCGAATCCGACCGGATTACGAATCTGAATCTGGTCTACATCTTCTGAAATCGCCAATACTTCACTGACGTTCTTCGTGTAGTTCAATGTGATATCCCAACCGAAGTCACCTTGGAAAGGAACAATATTCAATCCTAGCTCTACCCCTTTGTTTTCAACAGAAGCGGCATTCACTGTAGTTGATGTAAATCCAGTGGCAGGATCCAAATCCAATGCGATAATCAAGTCATCAGATGTCTTGTTGTACAAAGATAAGTCAACACCAAAACGGTTTTGGAAGAAACGTGCATCTACACCCCCTTCAAACTCTGTAATCAACTCCGGCGTCAAGTTAGGGTTACCCAACTGATTAGCTACAGAGTTAGTATTGATCACTGTACCACCTGCTGTACGAGAAACGTTTGTTGCTGCACTCAAGATGCTACGTGTTTGGTATGGCTGCGGATAACCTGCAGAAGTACCGTAGCCAGCACGTAGTTTCAAGTAGTTCAAAAAGTTACTTCCTTGCAAAGCAGGGAAGGCATCTGTCGGTACAAATGACACACTCACTGATGGGTAAAAAATAGAGTTGTTACCGGGCTCTAGTGTAGATGTCCAGTCATTACGACCTTGGAAATTCACATACAAGTAATTCTTGAAGCCTAAAGTAGCTGTCACGAATGCACCCAGTGTGTTTTCACGCTGAACACCTGAGAAAGAGTTGTGATCGATGAAGTTGTTATGCGTAAACAATCCGTATACGAACTGATTAGAACTCAACAAACCTGTGACTTCTCCCACTTCACTTCTAGCATTGAAACCAACGATACCGTCTAGTGACAAGTCATCAGAAAGCTGGAAGTTATAGATCAAGTTGAATAACTGATCTGTGATTCTATTCTTAATTTCAAATGTACTCAACAAACCATCCGGGCTGTAACGACCACCACGGTTTTGCTGACGCTGTTGCTTCTGAGAGTACTGGTCGATACCTAGACGGTACAAAGCAGTCAACCAAGGCGTCAATTCGTAAGAAGCCTCAGTAGTCGAGAAGAAACGCTGTACATCATCAAATTCACCACCATTATTTAATACCCAACGTGGGTTCTGGATGATGGAACCACGACGATAGTATACATTAGAACCGTCAATAGGTGACTGATAAGGCAAGTTCATCAAGTCGATAGAACGAGGTGTAAACAACAGGGCTGCAAATAGACCATTACCGCCACCACCGAATGCTTGTGCCGTCAATGGCGTACGACGCTCAGAGTCTACGAAGTTGAATGAACCTTTTAGTTTCAATCCATTCTGCAATTGTGTCTGTGCACCCAAACCGAAGTTGTGCTTGTTCAAGAAGTTAGAAGCTCCACCTCCACGCTCTTCATCTAGCTTAGGCAAGAAACCTTCATCTGACAAATAGCTGTAAGAAGCACTCATAGAAGAGTTGTTTCCTAATTTACTTTGTACAGAGACAGAAGTGTTGCTTGTCAAACCAGGCTGGAAGAAGTTTTCTACACTTTCGTAAGGCTGATAAACGTAGTCTGCGCCGATGAACTCAGGGAAATCATCGTTGTACTGCGCTTGATCGTAAGGGTGAGTAATCAATACTTGACCTTGATCGTTGACACCTCTAAAGTCAGAGCCGTAAGATGAAGGATTGGTGTCTGCGAAAGCTGCTCCCCAGTTAGAGAAGAACCATCCAAAACCGGCGTTGAAACCGTTACCAAATGAATTTTGATAATCAGGTAAGTTAGCGATTTCAGAACGTGCAAACTGCTGAGAAACACTGATCTCTAAGCCTTTGTTAGCGTTAGCACCTGCGTTACCGTTCTTAGTTGTGACCAAGATCACACCGTTACGACCTGCCTCACCGTATAGTACAGTTGCAGACAATCCTTTCAAGATAGATACTTCTTCGATGATATTTGGATCCAAATCCAAGAAACGAGAGGATGCCGTCGCACCACCTGCACCGAAACCTTGTGTGGTATTGGTAGAGGTATTGAACGGAATACCATCAATAACGAATAATGGCTGATTATCACCTGTAATGGAAGAGAATCCACGGATGATAACGTTTGTTCCAGAACCAGATAGACCGGAAGTCTGAGTAATGTCGACACCTGTCGCTTTACCACGCAAGATACGAGCTACATCTGCCTCTTGGCGACCTTGAATGTCACTTGAAGCAATCGTAGAAACTCCGTATCCGAGTGTCTTTTCTTCTTTTTTGATACCCAAACCAGTTACAACAACCTCGTTCAACGCTACACCTTCAGAAAGGGTAATGTCATAGGTGTTGGAAGTGGTGATGGGTACTTCTTTGGTTGTAAAACCAGTGTAACTGACAATGAGTGTATTGTCATTTTCGTCAACTTCTAAAGAGAACGCACCGTCTACGTCTGTAACGGTACCGGTAGAAGTTCCTCTTACAAATACACTTGCACCGATCAGGGACTCGCCCTCTGTATCGGTCACTGTACCTGTCACTGTTCTTTGCGCCAATAGTGCACCAATAGAGCACACCATCATCGCAACGATGAGTGAGAGTTTTTTCATACTAATCCAGATTTTGTGTTAAAAAATTATTACGAATAACTTAACGAGAGCAAAGGTAGAGATTTTCATGGGATTTCAAAGGACTCCTTAAAATCCACCATTTAAAAATAAATAGCTCGTTCTGTGCTACCATCAATTATTTTTTAATCGGGCAAATTCAGGGAATTTTGTTGTTTTAAAGCGTGATTCTATCCTACAACGACACAATTTTCAAATAGCTGCTTGTGTGAAGAAAATCTTAATTCTTTTTACCGAGAAGTCTTATTTCAGGAATAAACCATAAACCACACTCCCTACTAAAGCGATAGTATATCCCGTCCACCATCCCAAAGCTGTGTATTTTTGGATGGCTATTCCTTGTCGACGGTATATAATAACAGCGTAAACTATCTTCTCGAATAGATAAGCCACTACTGTCCCTACTGCGATCCCAAGCATACCATATTTTTCTATCAGCAGCAGGCTGATACTTACATTGATGCATAGCTCCGCGATAGAAGTGTACAAGATGTATCGATTCTCTTCTTGAGCGATAAGTAAGGTATGTGGAAAGAGCAATCGGCTGGGGATAATCAACAGGTAAATATTGAAAATGTAATAGCTGAATGTAAAATCAGCCCCCAATATCCAAGGAAATAAATAAGAACTAGCAAAAGCAGCGGCAATTGCCATTGGAAATAAAATATGATAGAGTTGCTGTCCTCTAGCTCGGAACTGATGGAGATGAGTGGTAGTCGCCTTGGATAAAGTCGATAGCCAACTACTACTAAATGCCACAGCGATTGCCAAAGCAAACGGTAACTCCCTCGCGCCATACCTAAATATAGCGAACTGTTGCGTGTCACCTTGGTATTTCCAGTTGACGAGATAGGCATCAACAATTTGGGCAGCCCCGCCTAGCAAAGCGTACAGTATAAGCGGCAAAGCAACAAGCAAAAGATGTCTCAGCAATCGCCATTCTGTGCTCCACCGCGCCATGGATACCATTATATATAGCAACCAAGTATATTTGATGATGCCGACACCAATGAGTGCTACAAAACTCCATTTGAAGTCATATCCCAATATCAATGGTAGCAGCACTGCCGTAATTTGTACCAGTCCACTGAGAATAGCATAGCTGATGAGCGCAACCCGTTTTTGCTGCAACAAATAAATATGCTCTACTAGATAAGTCGGTAAGCTAAATAGCATATAGAGCAGAAAGAGCGCGAAATAATCGAGCTGTGTTCGCTGAATGAGCAATTCTAGAAAAAATGCCTGCTGCCAAAATAGGAGCAAAACAATACCAATGCTAGCTATCGAAGACAGTACAAAAAGCTGAAACAGCAGCTTAGGCTGATCTTCGGGTGACAGCTTTGGATATCGTGTCAGTAAGGCTTGAGCGCAACCACTGATCCAAAAAAAGCTAACGGCATAGAGCAGGAAAAAGAGCATTTCATAATTCCCAATCACCGACTGCGATATGTCGGAGCGTGCCAAGGCAATAGCAATGACAAGGATCGCCAACTGCCTCAGCACTTGAAAAAGCTGAAAAGCTCTGTGCGTATCTATTTGTAGATTCAATGATCTAGTTTAGATCGACTGTCTTATTCTCAAAGCTCACGCCATAGTCTTTCAACTCTCCCAAAACAGGTTCGTAAACCTCTTTCATGACCGGAATGTGTACACCTTTCGAGTCGATCCTGCCTTGCATCAACAATTTGGTGAAAACCCCCAAAGGCAAACCGACCAATTGCGACATGGCGGTATCTTCTGTTGTTTTTCCTCTCATAATCAGCGAAGAGGTCAGTAACTTGGCTTTGCCTTCCAACTCATACTTGAACTCGTGCTGCATGACGACCATGTCCTTGTCGCCCTTACCGAGTTTCCACTTTTTGAGGAGTAGCTGCTGCAAAATCAGTGCAGGTGAGGCATTATTGATTTTAATTTTGCGCTTGCGGAACAATCCCAACCAATCCAACTTATGCATGATTTCAGTAGCTGTAGAAGCTTCGCCCAGTAGACTGGCAGTTCTTTCCTTGACGGAGTTGCCTGGGCAGCCGGAGGTGTAAGCGTCCATCAGCGAATGGTAAGTCAAGTTTTCGGCATCTAAAATTGGGAAACTCGCATCTGTCAGCCCAATCCGCACTAAAGCATTCCAAGCATTACAGTAGCCTGCATACCGTAGCGTCCCTCTGTAGATGTTGGGTACATCTTTCAAACCATAAATATCTCTGTATAGCAGCGAATCGCGATTGGGATAGACTTCTAGCGGCGGCAGATCATCGACCTCCACCGGTTTAGCTTCTGCGAATAGTCTGTTATATGGAATATATCTAAATTTTCCTTCTTCTAAATACTGTGCTGTCCCTTGCCCAGCAAGGACGACATTTCTGGGATTCCAAGTAAATTTATACTTCCATGGATTACTACCGATGCTCTCTGGAGACACCAATCCACCAGTGTAGGAACGGAAAGAAGTAATGGTTGCACCTTCTTCTTTCAGTTCATTGATATGCTTCATGGCAGACATATGGTCGATGCCGGGATCGAGTCCCATCTCCCCCATGAACAACAGGTCTTTATCTCTAGCTTCATCACCTAAACGATACATTTCTTTGGAAACGTAAGAAGCTGTAATGAGGTGTTTGTTGAGTTTGATGCAGTCGTGTCCGACTTCCAAATGCAAATGAGCGGGCAGCAAAGAAATGACCACATCTGCTCGCCCGATCAGGTCGCGTCTATCGTTGACTTTTTTGACATCCAACCAAGTAGCGCGACAGTTGCTATAGCCCGCTGTTTTTTGCTGCGCCAATTCTAAATCAGCATCAGCTACGATGACATTCCAATTTTGTTTGACAGCATTGTCCAAAATATAGTGAATCAATGCCGTAGCAGAACGTCCTGCTCCTATGATAAGAATTTTATTCATTCTGGTGTTTATATACTTCGTCTAAAGAATAGCGAACAAATAAATTCATACTCTTGAATTTATTTGTTCAACATTTCCATAGTTCAACTTCGGGAACTAAGTGAAGGATTAAAGGTTAATGATGAGGGCATATTTACTTATTGACCTCATACCAATATACAGCTTTTTCCAAAGTTGCAAATTAAATTGATTTGCGGAACTAACTCATTACTTAACTACTACTTTTTTATGATCCAAACATCACTCGAACCACCAAAAGATAGCCTACAACGCAGCGAACTTATCCTGTTACTACTGCTCGCCATCGTACAATTTACACACATCATCGACTTTATGATTGTGATGCCTTTGGGTGCACAATTTATGCAAGTTTTCGATATCACACCACGTCAATTTAGTTTTATCGTGACCTCTTATGCCTTAGCAGCATTCATTTCTGGTTTGTTAAGTGCTGCTTTCATAGATCGCTTTGATCGAAAAACGGCGCTAGTCACCCTCTATATTGGGTTTACGATAGGAACACTAGCTTGTTCCTTTGCTCCCAACTATTCTATTTTCTTAGCTGCCCGAATGCTGACAGGTGCATTCGGTGGCGTGTTGGGGGCATTAGTATTATCAATTGTAGGCGACCAGATTCCTTTGTCACGCAGAGGACGAGCGATGGGCATTGTAATGACTGCTTTTTCTGTAGCTTCCGTCGTGGGTGTTCCGGCAGGACTTTATCTAGCTGCCAATTTCAGCTGGCATACGCCTTTCTTAGTGACTGGTATCCTATCAGGTATTTTCTGCATCGTTATGTTTTTCAAATTGCCGATCATGCGTGGACATTTGCAAGAACAAAACGATCAGATTCGTCCACATCCCTTAGCTGCTTTTCAGTCTATACTTTTGGATAACAATCAGTTAAATGCGCTTCTCTTCAATGTCATTTTGATGCTGGGACATTTTACGATTATCCCATTTATCGCCCCTTACATGCAATTGAACATCGGATTTACGCCGAATCAAATTACTTATATCTACTTGATCGGTGGAACGCTGACAGTCTTCCTTTTGCCTTTTTTTGGCAGATTATCAGATCGTTATGGACACATTCGAGTCTTCACGACTGCGAGCATCGCTGCTTTATTCTCCATTTTTGCAGTGACGAATTTACCGCCGGTGACGATTCCAATAGCGCTGCTTGCGACTTCTTCTTTTTTCGTAGTCGCCAGTGGTCGCAATGTACCAGCATTAACATTAGTGACTTCTGTGGTACGTCCTGAAAATAGAGGTAGTTTTATGAGTGTCCGCAACTCTATCAACGAAGCGGCTTTAGCACTTTCTTCCTTTATGGCAGGTATGATCGTGACGGAAGGGACTGACGGGACGTTGCAGCAGTTCAACTATGTCGGTTATGTGGCGATTGGGATGAGCGTACTAGCGATTTTTCTGGCGCGACGCGTGCGGATGGTGAATTGAGCGAATCTTCCTACCACAAGAAAACTCTTTTTAGCTGAATAGCTTTCTGTTATCACGCAACCCGAAATCATTGGATAACAGAAAGTACAGACTTTTCCTAGCATGAGCATCAACAGCGTGTCTATGTCTTCCGCTTTTTCTTTTTAGCTGCCGGGAACAATACATTGTTCAAGATCAAACGATAGCCGGGCGAATTGGGGTGCAAGTTCAAATCCGTCTCCGGATCATCAACATAGTGGCGGTAGTCCTCCGGGTCATGTCCACCATAAAAAGTCCAGAATCCCTCTCCAGTCGGGCTGTGGATGTAGCGTGCTTCGCTGGCTGGCTTGTTTTCGCCCATGACGAGCACATTTGACTTGATTTGATTATTTTTGAAGGCGGTCGTTTGTCCCATAAATCCTTTGACAGTTTTCGTATGCGACTGCGTCAGCATGGAAGGGATGGGATCCCATTTGGCAGAAAAATCGAAGAGCGTGAAGTAATCTTGATCTGGATTGACGCGGCGATTGAGTCCATGATCTATGGTAGAATATTCATAAATGTAAGGATCTTTCATCAGCTGAAAATCCTTGAAAGCAAAGGTTTTGGAGTAGTCCAATTTGGATTGTGCATTGGGATCTGCCTGGTCGCCGTCATAGACTTCTGCGCAAATATCTACACCTTCTGCCGCTAAGGCAATATCATAAGTATCTGTCGCAGAGCACATCGCAAACATGAACCCACCACCGATAACATATTCTTTGATGCGTTTGACAACGGCTAGTTTCAACTGTGATACTTTTTTGAAGCCATTTTCCGTCGCTAACTCCTCCATCTTGCGGACACTTTCTTGATACCAAGGCTGTGTATGAAAATTGCGGTAGAAACGTCCATACTGACCCGTAAAATCTTCATGGTGCAAGTGCAGCCAATCGTATTTGACAAGTTCGTCTTGTAGTACTTGTGTATCATAAATCGTTTCGTAAGGAATTTCCGCATAGGTCAGCACTAGCGTCACTGCATCATCCCAGGGCTGTATGCGCTCCCCTCGTACATTGAACTCCGGCGTGTAGACAGCAATCTTGGGCGCGACTTCCAGCTTGATGACATCCATATTCACTTCAGGATTGGAGATGTCGTCTTGTATTTTAGCAAATTGCGCATCGGCGATCACTTCGTATTTGATCCCGCGCGTGAGGCATTCTTTTTCAAACAATTGGGTATGACGGAAAGCAAAACTGCCACCACGATAATTGAGCAGCCAAAAAGCTTCTACGTTATTTTCGAGTACCCAATAGGTCATTCCGTATGCTTTCAGGTGGTCACTTTGCTCTTCGTCCATCGGCAACATCAGGTAGGCAGCGGACATAGGGACGGCGAGTAAAAGCAAGATAGCGGCTAACAATACATTCTTCATCATGCTGTAAGATTTCATTCGACAATAAAACTACTTAAAAGCTGTCTTTTGTTGTACAAGATAAACGTATTTTTGTCAAAAGGTTTTTTGAAGACATTAGATGTCAGACTTTAGACCACCATATAGAGTTCAATACTATAAACAATAACATACAAGCGACAGCAACAACAAACAAATATGAAAATTTCAATTACTGTCTTTCTATTTTTAATAATTCCTATTTTTCTTTTCGCTCAAGAAAACTATACTGAAAAAGTGCCCGGCACAGCATCTGAGTTTAAGATGATATATGTCAAAAGTGGGGACTTTAAAATGGGATTGTCGGAAGATCACAACTTTTTTGAGGAGACAGAAGGCGCACCCAAGACAGTCAGCGTCGATGCTTTTTGGATGGGCGAAACAGAAGTAACTTATGACCAATTTACCTACTTTCAATACCGAAAACAGGACAACGATCAGTCCAAAATAGCTAAAGTCAACTATGAAGCAGATGCGATCACACGTCCTACGCCACCTTATGAAGATATGTCTTTCGGGATGGGAACAGTAGGTGGCTTTCCGGCAGTGAGTATGACACAGCAGGCGGCATTGCGCTATTGCAGATGGCTGTATTTGAAGACAGGACACTTCTACCGTTTGCCTACAGAAGCAGAATGGGAGTATGCTTGTCGAGCAGGCGCAGAGGAAATAGAAACAGATGCAGAGGAACTGGAGGAAGTCGCTTGGTACTATGAAAATGCATACGAAAGTTTTCACAAAACGAAAGAAAAAGAACCCAATGATTGGGGCTTTTACGATATGCTCGGCAATGTGACAGAATGGACACTCGATCAGTATACCAAAGACTATCACGCTCAGCTAGAAGAAGACGCCGACAACCCTTGGCATCGCCCGACTTTGAAGTATGCGCATACGACGCGTGGCGGCTCATTTGAAGAAGATCCAGAGGATTGTCATTGCGCAGCACGTATTCCTTCTACCCCACGCTGGCAAAGACGCGACCCACAAATCCCGAAGAGCAAGTGGTGGAATACAGACGCCGCTTTTGTTGGGTTTCGAGTGGTCAGACCTAGCAAGGAAATATCGCATGAGGAAGCGATAATGTTCTATGAGGAAGCTATTGTTGATTAAAATCAAAACGTGAGACAGTGATGCGTGAGAGGTGAGACAGGGCTTTAACTGGACTTTAGCCAAAATGTAGAAGAGATCACTCTAGGTGACAAAACATTTAGAAAAGGGAAGAAGCGAAAAAAAGTGCTTAATGTTGTATGAAACCAAGCATTAAGCACCAATGATATACGTAGTAATAAAGATAGGTAAAATATTGACCTGTCAGTTGGGCGGG
>JBCDHX010000014.1:0-60418 GCA_038749535.1 Bacteroidota bacterium | reverse complement strand
TTGTTGTTGTGGAAGACCACAAAAATAACTTTTCCTCTTCTTTTTTACCTCTATTTATTTTCCGTCGGGTAGAGTATAGCTATTCTATTCCTTTTCGTCTTTCTTCTCTCAAATTCAAAAGCTCCGTCGTAGAAATAAAACGATCAAATCCTTTGGCGATCAATCCTTTATTGAACCTTTTGTCACCCGTCCAAATATCTTTATCGTAATACTTACTATAGGCTACAAAAGCAATATCATCCTCATCTACGTTTCTGACTAGTTTTGCAGATTCGTGCCAGATACTAAACGGAATTATTTGATCAGATCTCTGTACCCGACAAAAAATAAGGAGGTGGGAAAAAAGGCTTAGATTAGAGTAAGGAAAAAAGTAAAAATCTAAGCCTTATGAAAAAAACTAAGTACGAATATACAAGAGTTCTTTGACAAAATCCACGATCAAATTATTGAGCAGACAGATGAACGAATTAATTCGGCTAGGGCAAGTTCATTGTTTGGTATGTGACAGGTATGATTCAAAGCCATAGTGTTCATAACAATGATATTGTGAGTGTGATGGATAGTGCTTCAAAAGTGGATAGTGACATTCGTCGCATAGAGCGATTTTACGCAGATTTTGAGCTAAATTATTCGCTGTTTGCTTTGATTTTAGCACTGTGTTTACCTAAAGTCAAAGTCAATATATGCATGGATCGGACCGAGTGGCAGTTTGGGATAAATGGCATAATATTTTGGCGATCACCGTGCAGTTGGGTAGCACAAGTATTCCTATTTGGGTAGAAGTGTTGGACAAGTCGAGAGGCACCTCCAATTGTGAGGAGCGTAAAGCAGCCTTGAAGATGGTCTTTAAGTTGTTGGGACGAAAACGCATCCGAGCCTTTCGAGAAAACCTAAAATTGAACCAAAGTATCAAACGGATTTGTAATTATCTTTTTGACCTCATTGCCAAACGTTGGCAGCTCTATCAACATCAATTTTTAGTTTTTGTCGGGTAAAGAGGTGAGATACTATATTTGGAATATGTTTCCCATTTCGATGATAAAGGAATCAAAATGAACCATTCCCATCTACTCACAGTTTTGAACATGGAAGGCGTCACGAATATCTAACAGCAAAGCCCTGTCAACTAATGTGGAATAAATAAAATCGAACTAAAAACGTGAAATAAGGAAATTTACATTGTCGAGAAATGTAAATTTTTATTGAACTCACACCAATACTTCCATTCCACAATATCACCAGAATAATGAGTAAAAACAGAAAAAACAACATAAAAGGCAAACGCCTGAGCAACAGACAACTACAAGGAGAAATCATTCGATTATTCAATCGCCATCCTAAAAAGCAATTCACTGCCAAACAGATCATCAAAAACCTCAAAATCGCGAACAATAAAGATTCCGTACAAAATGCATTGGAAAAACTAAGCAACGATCAGTTGCTGCGTCCCATGCGAGAAGGCAAATTCAAACTACACAATGCGCTCACCAAAAGTCACAGTCGCCATATCTTTCAGGGACGCGTCGATATGACGCGCACCGGATCGGCTTATGTCGTCGTCGATGATCTGGAAAACGATATTCATGTCGCTGCCCGGCGCACCAATACAGCGCTGCATGGCGACATCGTAAAAGTAAGTGCTTGGACACCGCGCGGACGCCGCAAAGCGGAAGGAGAAGTCATCGAAATCGTGGAGCGGTCACGTTCCCACTTCATCGGGACGCTTCGATTATCGAGACAGTACGCCATCGTCATTCCTGACAATGAGAATATGCCGATGGACATCATGGTCAAATTGGATAACATCAAAGAGGCGCGCGAAAGTGACAAAGTCGTCGTCGAAATCACCAGATGGCCCACCAAACACAATCATTCTCCAGAAGGCGTGATTCGCTCTGTTTTAGGTCAAGAGGGGAGTAGCGACATTGAAATGAAGTCCATTTTGATTAGTAATGGATTTGAGTTGGAATTTCCGGAGGCAGTCATGCGGCAAAGCGAGCAAATGCAAGCCGATATTGAAGCAGAAGTGGAGCATAGACGCGATATGCGCGATGTTCCTACCTTTACTATTGATCCAGTAGATGCCAAAGATTTTGACGATGCGCTTTCCTTGCGCGAACTAGAAGACGGGCAATACGAAATAGGTGTTCATATCGCCGATGTGACACATTTTGTAGAACCCAATACCGCACTGGACAAAGAAGCATATAACCGGTCGACTTCCGTGTATTTGGTAGATCGCGTACTGCCAATGTTGCCTGAAAAAATCTCAAACGAACTTTGCTCTTTGCGTCCCAATGAAGATAAATTGACCTTTTCGGCTGTCTTTGTATTCGACAAAAATGATAAAGTCATCAAGCGATGGTTCGGCAAAACAATCATTCATTCTGATCGTCGATTCAACTACGGCGAAGCTCAAAAAATACTAAATGCAGGCGAAGGTGACTATATCGAAGCATTGCAAAAAATGAATGCGACCGCCAAAAAACTCCGTGCCGAACGATTTAAAAATGGCTCTGTCGATTTTCATTCAGAAGAAGTACGTTTTGTATTAGACGATACCGGAACGCCCATAGATGTCTACGTCAAGGAGCGCCGCGATACCAATATGCTGATCGAAGAATATATGCTCCTCGCCAATCGAGAAGTGGCAGCCTACATTTCCAAAAAGGCGAATGGTCGGGAGATCCCATATGTTTATCGTGTCCACGATGAACCCGATCCTGATAAAGTAGCAGACCTGATTCGGTTTGCGCAGGAGATGGGTGTCAAAATCAAAGCAGATCGACCAGATCAGATCGCCAAGGCGTACAATAAATTGGCAAAACAAGCACTCACAGATGATAGTCTAAAAGTGCTAGAACCGTTGGCGATTCGTACGATGGCAAAAGCAGAGTACAGCACTGACAACATCGGACACTATGGTCTTGGCTTTGAATATTATTCTCATTTTACATCGCCCATTCGTCGCTATTCGGATGTTTTAGCACATCGCATTTTGTTTCACAACTTAGATGGGCGCACCAAACGCGTCAACAAAGAAAAGCTAGAAGCGCAGTGTGAGTATGTCTCCAGACAGGAACGCCGCGCCACCGATGCCGAGCGCGAGTCTATCAAATACAAGCAAGCCGAGTTCATGAAAAATCATATCGGCGAAGTATTTGAAGGACGCATCACAGGTATCGTAGATCGAGGCTTGTTTGTAGAGACCCTACAAGCGCGCTGCGAAGGTTTGGTTTTATTTGAAAAATTATCTGAGCGTTTTGAAGTCGGTCGCGGCAACCTGACCGTGCGTGGCAGACTCAGCGGCGATGTCTACAAGATGGGCGATACGGTCAAGGTCGTTATTGTAGGTGTAGATATGAAAAAGCGACGGATCGAGATGGATATGGTGGAGTAGCAAAATGACTTTCGTTTTCAAATGCTGAGGTAGTTTGTTATTTTTGATCTGCGACTCACCTTCTCCACACAAACAAAAAATAAAATGCGTTACATCTACCCACTACTCCTCACATTTCTCTCCTGCCAGTCACCAACATCGCTTCAAAAAGATACTGAGACAGAAGATTGGCTGACCCTGTTTAATGGTCAAGACCTCAGTGGCTGGGACATCAAGATGGCAGGCTTTGAGTTGAATGAGAACTACAAAGAAACGTTCGTCGTGGAGGATAGCATGATTCGTATTCAATACGACAATTATGGTACTTTTGATGATGCATTTGGGCATATGTACTATCAGACATCTTATTCCTACTACAAACTAGCATTTGACTATCGTTTTGTGGGTGAGCAAATACCCGGCGGTGCAACGTGGAATGTGCGCAACAGTGGTGTGATGTTGCACTCTCAGTCAGCAGCTAGCAATGAGATGGGACAGGGATTTCCAGTGTCGGTCGAGCTGCAATTATTAGGTGGACTTGGAGAAGAGAAACGCACAACAGGCAATGCTTGTACGCCCGGAACAGCCGTCGTCATGGACGATACAATCAATTATGAGCACTGCATTTCTTCTACTTCCAAAACCTATCATGGCGACCAGTGGATACACGCCGAAGCCATTGTGCTAGGTGGAGAGGCGATGCATTTTTTGATCGAAGGCGATACGGTACTGAGTTTTGAGCAACCGCAAATAGGTGGTGGATTTATCAGCAAACAGTATGAAGGCAAAGATTGGGAGGAGTTCAAAATATATGACGATAAAGAAAAATGGCTTGCTCAGGAAGGAAAAATATTGACGGAAGGCTATATCGCTCTGCAAGCTGAAAGTCATCCTGTCGATTTTAAAAATATTGAATTGCTCAACCTTTGTGGCTGTACGGATAAGACCGCAAAAAACTACAAGTCGTACTTTGTTAAGGCTGATAATGAGCGATGTAAATATTAGATGTCTATTCATCAAGAGAATAGATTTGCTCAATTTCTACGCTTTATAAATGCTTTTATATCAAGTAACTTGATGGCGATTGTATGGCCACTAGATAGCAATATTAATTGTTGCCGGGCGGCACATCTGCTGGAATATTGAGTTTCATTTCGGCTGTACCATCACCTGAACCTCCAGCATTTGCTATTGCTTGATTGTAGACTGTGAAAGGAGCATTATCCAACTGAAACCATGCTATAATATCTTGATTGCCTGTGGCTACATAGTCAACAGTGATAACGACTTGCCCTTGGGGAGCAATCGCTACTGGTTCGCTGACTGAAATAATGTCTGGTACAAGACTACCCATCCCACCGCAGTCTGCTGGAGCTCCATTTCCAGGATTGAGGGGAGAAAAACCAAAATTGTCTCGGTTCGGTAACGCTGAGATAGCATCGGCGAGACCATCGTAAGCAGGTTTAGGTGTATAGTTAGCACCTTCTACCAGGACTGCATCCTGACAACCCGTAAACGGTGGGTCATTGCGCGAGGTAATCCAGTTGTCTTCATCTCTGAGTCCCCACACTAGGATTTCTCGACAGTTGGGCTGCCGTAGTGCCATCTCACTAAAGGTGCGAAAGGCCGTTTCCTGAAAACGTTCTGGTCGATCACTATTGCAGATTCGAATATCCAATTCCGTGATTGCCACTTCGAGACCTGATGCGGCCAAATCTTCCATTGATCGTTGGACACTGCTGATGAAATTTTGATTGATAACACCACTGGGGCTGACCATATTTGATAGGACGAAATGTGACTGAAATCCAATACCATCGATGGGCGCACCACACTCTTTTAGTGCTTTGAATTGATCGCGCATAAAACGATTCTTGGATGCTACTGATGTATTGAAATTTTCGATAGCATAATCGTTGTAATACAGCCGCGCTTCAGGCTGTGCTTCCCTCGCCCAGACAAATAGCATTTTGATGTAATTCTCATAGGTCGCCTCTCCCCAGTCGGTCATGCTGCCATCATTGGCGCGACGATACCAAGTGTCTTGTCGCCACTGCCGCTGTCCATTGGGTGCGTCATCAGATATAGCTTCGTTGATGACATCCCACTCATCGACACGATTGCCACAGACCTGCCCAAGGGTAAGAATATATTTTCGAGTAAAGCTAAAAATCTGTTGTCCAGTCCAGGTAGGCGCGGATGATCGAAGCCATTTGGGAGCTTGATTGAACCAAATCATCACATGACCTCGCTTGCGGAAATTAGCCCAATCTTCATGACTCAGAAAAGTTTCGATGGGTTCAGTAGTAAGGGTTGCTTTGAATTCTTCTATGCTGATATTATGAATATCATCTGGTTTAGATTCTGGCAATATAAAACTCATCTTCATATAATTTTCCAGTACTACCGTGTTATATTCTTCTAGCAAATGAGCATTGGCAACTCCGTTTCTAAAGCTAGCTGGATTATTGAGATGTGGATTGCTGATGATGTTACCGATATAGACTTTTTTTGGTGCAGCCAATTCACGCAGACTGTTTTGCGCATACAGCGGTAAACCAATAGCTAAGATGACTAAAAAGAAGAAGAACTGAATAAATGGGTGTCTATTTTTCATTCTACTTTTGATTTTAAGTGTCGATAATTATTTTAGATATTTACAATATCGCCCAGTTCAGGAATACTGACTTGATCGAAGCCGTGTTTGCCCAGATAATCCTTGAACTTCAACTGCCGCTCATAAGGTCCGTGCACTAGGTACAATTGCTTGAGACTTTTCTGATTTTGCAAGAAATCAAGCAACTCCGTCCGGTCTGCATGAGCAGAGAAAGAATCCATGATTTCCACTCTGGCACGGACAGTTTTTTCGTCTCCAAATAAGCGTAATTCTGTCGCTCCTTCACGCAATTTGCCGCAAGGTGTATGTGGTGCACAATAGCCGACCAGCAAAAAGGTATTTTTCGATTGCTCAATGTTATTGGCAAGATGATGTTTGACACGTCCAGCATTCATCATACCCGATGCACTGATGATGATGCAAGGCTGTGGGTCGCTATTCAATGATTTGGAGACTTCTACATCACGATTGTAGATCAAGCCACTAAAGCCGAATGGATTGGGGTCGCTCAGAATATAGCTAGACAATTCTTTATCGTAGCATTCGGGATGAGTGCCATAGATAGTCGTCGCATTAACTGCTAGCGGACTATCGACATAAACTGGAATTTTGGGCAGTAAACCCTTGTTTTCCAATTGATCCAATAGGTACACAATCTCTTGCGTCCTTCCGATACTAAAAGCTGGGATAATCAACTTCCCTTTTCGCTCCACGACTGCTTCTCGTATGATGCGCAAGAAGTGATCGGTCTCCGCAGGTGGCATTTCATGCTCTTGATCGCCATAAGTAGATTCGCAGATCAAGTAATCTACCTCTGGCATCGGCTGTGGATCGCGCAAAATAGGACGCTCCGGTCGCCCAACATCTCCAGTAAAGCCAAAGCGAATCGTCTTGCCTTTTTCCTTGATTTCCAGCGTCACACTAGCACTCCCCAAAATGTGTCCAGCATCTCGAAAAAGGACGCGCACATTCGGGTGGATTTGCAACCAATGCTCATAGTTGAAACTCACAAACTGGCGCATGACTTCATTGGCGTGCTGACGTTCATACAATGGCTCGCGGAGTTCATCTTTCTTGCCTTTTTTGAGCTGTCGTTTATTGAAATATTCTGCTTCTCGCTCTTGAATGAATGCACTGTCGAGCAGCATAATGGAGCACAAACTCCGCGTCGCGTGGGTACAATAGATCGTACCGCGAAAGCCATCTTTGTACAACATCGGGAGGCGACCACTATGATCGATATGAGCATGAGAGAGGACAACACAATCTAGCTGTTCGGGCTTGAATAGCCAATTGTTGTTGAATGTTTTCATCTCTTTGTTGTAGCCTTGATACAGACCACAGTCGAGTAAAATAGTATAGCCGTCGTCCAGTGTGATGAGGTGTGCGCTTCCAGTGACTTCGCGAGCTGCGCCGCAGAATTGTATTTTCATTTGTTCGTGTCGTTTTACTTTGGTTAGGCTTAAATGTAGCAAATTTGGGGAACTTTATTAAGAGAGGTTAGACTTTAGACGGTAGATGATAGACTTCTCTTGCGAATAGTCTAAGATGATTAGTAGAGGTGTGATTTATACCTAAACTGTAGGAAAATCGAGGAACTTTTTACATCCTACAAATCGTTTTATAGGTAACAACATTTTGGTTGACTCATCGTAAAAGACAACAGATAAGATGCTTCTTATTTATTGCTGATACAGGGAACTATTTGTATCTTTAATAGCGTTTGTCTCTTCCTACTTCGAACAGCAGCTACTCATTTGTTACAAAACCACTAGCCATGACAAAAAGTATTCACCAAACGTACCGCAACAACTTCAAAAAGTACAAGGTCACCAAAGATGGCTTGGCATTGGAACTCAAAAACGGCAATGACTATATCGCCTACACGGTTGATTATGAAGATTTGGGATTTGATGAAATCGTGCGCGGCATAGAACCGACTCGCTATGAGTATCTACTTCTGGCTTCTGCTACTATCAATGCTATTTTAGTGATTGCTTTGGGTGTGGTTTTAGCGTCCAAAATATGGCTCAGCATAGTCGTGGGTACTATCTTCCTTGGAGGACTACTCTATTGGGCAAAAATGCTGCTGCGACTCTGCAAAACGAAGATATTGGAAGGCAGCCAAAACATCGCTTTCTTCTATTTCCCGGAGCAACAAACAGCCGTCGATGAATTCATCAAAGTATTAAAGGAATCCCGTCGCAAATATCTGCGCCGCAAATACATGAAGTA
This sequence comes from Bacteroidota bacterium, assembly GCA_038749535.1. Taxonomy (GTDB): domain Bacteria; phylum Bacteroidota; class Bacteroidia; order Chitinophagales; family Saprospiraceae; genus JAAUTG01. Next base: position 52,187 of record JBCDHX010000014.1, on the reverse strand, counting down.
TGACGACATGGACGACGATGACATTCAGCAGAGTACCTATCTATGGTTGTATCGAGAAAAATTGATCTCTAGAGATGAATTGCAGTTGCTGAATGAGGAAATTAATAATGGGAGGATTATCGGGGGGCTGTAAGCCGTGAGCTAATTGGCGTTTCCAAAAAACCGTAGTCATCTTCTGATTTATATACCTCTTCGAACAGTTGTTCAATTTTGTTGCTTGGAAAGGTGTTTTTATTCTACAGCCCAATAGGCAAACTTCGTCTAGCAACAGTCTACGCAAACAGTAAATAATGAGTCATAGACAAAAACATGGTGTCCCACAGCGTGCCATAAACAATTCATCTCCTACTATAAAAACTAGAGCTTTTTTGGTCAAAGGTGGACTAATGTAGATTATCTCAATTGTCCTTTACGTCTTATTTAACTACGTAGACATCTACGTCGATTCTTCCCCTAGATTTTTTGAATGGCTGATAGGATTAATTGGTATAATTCTCCATACTCTGGTCTACTTTTTACCTGTAGTTTTACTATTCTCTATCATTATTAGGCTGATGGAGAAAGGCATCAATAGGTCTCCAAAGTAGTTTAGCATTAATCACGATCCAATACATTAGAGGTCTTCCATTATTTTTAGAAATACCTTTTCGGACAGTTTGTCAAACTTTGTAACTCGAAAAGGTATTTTATTTTACGCAGCCCATCTAACGTCTAAAAAAATGAAAATAGCACTCGCACAACTCAACTACCATGTCGGTAACTTTGAAGGCAACTTAAAAAATATGCTCGACTCCGTAGCAGAAGCAAAAGCGAACGGAGCAGACATCGTTTGTTTTGCGGAGCTAGCAGTCGTCGGCTATCCGCCGCGCGATTTTTTGGAGTTTGATGACTTTATACAGAAGGCAGAAGCGAGTGTACAGCGGTTGGCAGAAGCGGCTCAGGACATTGCAATAGTCGTCGGCTCAGTGAGTCGAAATCCGGTAGTAGAGGGCAAAGATTTATTCAATTCGGCTTACTTTCTAGCGGATGGAAAAGTGCAATATGTGCAGCACAAAGCCTTATTGCCGACCTACGATATTTTTGATGAATACCGTTATTTCGAGCCGGCTAATGACTTTCAGGTTGTGGCATACAAAGGCAAACGTATCGCGCTGACGATCTGCGAAGATATTTGGAACATCGGGAATGACAATCCACTGTATACCATCTGCCCGATGGATGAAATGGTGGCGCAGCAGCCAGATTTCATGATTAATTTGTCGGCTTCTCCTTTCGATCACAAACATGCTGCTGAGCGTATTCGTATCGTCCAAACGAATGCCAAACGCTATGATGTTCCTGTCTTCTATGTCAATCAAAGTGGCGCACAAACAGAGGTCATTTTTGATGGTGGTTCGCTCGTCGTCAATGCCGCCGGAACGGTTGTTCGAGAGATGCCCTACTTTACGACGGCTTTAGAAGTCTTTGATTTGGAGGAAGTGAAGGCGACAGAAGTGTCAAATGAACAACCAAAAGATAAGATACAACTGATGCACGATGCATTGGTGCTAGGGCTTCGAGATTACTTTAGAAAATTAGGATTGAAAAGTGCGATTTTGGGATTGTCGGGTGGGATTGATTCGGCAGTAGTGGCGGTATTAGCGGCGCGAGCATTGGGTTCAGACTTTGTACGAGTGGTCTTGATGCCTTCACAATTTTCGTCCGATCACTCGGTCAATGATGCGCGCTTATTAGCTCAAAATTTGGGCATACAATACGACATCGTTCCTATCCAAAGTATTTATGAAGCCTACGAAACAGCACTTGAACCGCACTTTTTTGGTTTAGAGTTTGGCTTGGCAGAAGAAAACCTACAGGCGCGTTCCAGAGGAATGTTGCTGATGGCATTCTCCAATAAATTTGGGAATATTTTATTAAATACCTCCAATAAAAGCGAAATGGCAGTTGGGTACGGCACACTCTACGGCGATATGTGTGGCGGCTTGTCGGTCATCGGTGATCTATACAAAATGGAAGTCTACGAACTCGCGCGTTACATGAATAAAGAGGGCGAAGTCATCCCTGAAAACATCATCACCAAACCACCTTCTGCGGAGTTGCGTCCAGATCAATTTGACTCGGATAGCCTGCCGGACTATGAGATTTTAGATCAGATTCTGTATCAGTACATCGAGCAGCGAGAAGACCCACAGGATATCATCGCGATGGGCTATGAGGAAGCTTTAGTTAAGCGCGTCCTGCGCCTCGTCAATCTCAATGAATTCAAACGCTATCAGACAGCTCCAGTCTTACGGGTCTCGTCCAAGGCATTTGGCATGGGGCGGCGACTGCCGATTGTGGCGAAGTATTTGGTGTAGTTGAATACCTGCATTAACAGAACTCCGCTTACCTTTATGCTATGAACTATTACATCATCGCTGGCGAAGCATCTGGCGATCTACACGCTGCCAATCTGATCAAAGCTCTCCGAGTAGAAGACCCGAACGCCGACATCCGAGCGTGGGGTGGCGATCTCATGGAAGCTGCCGGAGCGACACTGGTAAGACACTATCGAGAGCTGGCATTTATGGGATTTGTGGAAGTCGTCAAAAATTTACGGACGATCTTGCGGAACATCAAATTTTGCAAAGCGGATATCGACGCCTACCAGCCGGATGTATTGATCTTAGTGGACTATCCCGGCTTCAATTTACGCATCGCCAACTGGGCAAAAGAAAGAGGCTACAAAGTCTTTTATTATATCGCGCCACAAATTTGGGCATGGCATAGCAGCCGTATTCATCAGATCAAAAAATCAGTGGATCGACTGTACACAATCTTACCATTCGAGGGTGACTTTTATCATCAATTCAACTACGAAACAGAATATCACGGTCATCCACTCGTTGATGTATTCGCACAACAAGAACCAAAAGATGACATTCGCGAACGTCATCAACTTAGCGAACTACCGATCGTTGCTTTGCTGCCGGGTAGTCGAAAACAAGAAGTGGAGCGACTATTATCAGTAATGCTAGCTTTAGTACCACGCTTTGCAGATTATCAGTTTGTGATCGCTGCCGCACCTGCTTTACCCATCGAAGCGTATCAGCATATCATCGCCGACGCCGGATTAGCCAATAATGATCGCTGCCAAATCGTCCAAAATGAAACCTACGATTTACTCCGAGTATCACAAGCTGCTTTGGTTACTTCCGGTACTGCGACTTTAGAAACGGCTATACTCGGCATCCCTCAAATTGTTTGTTATAAAACCAGTCCGCTCACCTACTTTTTGGCAAAAAACTTAGTAGAGATCAAATACATTTCTTTGGTCAATCTGATCGCAGATCAGGAAGTCGTCCCCGAAATGATTCAAGGAAAATGTGAGGTCAATGAGCTGGAGGCATTCTTGAATAAGTTGCTAAGTGGGCATCAGCGCGAAACAATGATAACAGCCTATGAAAAACTACATACGCAACTAGGTGAGACAGGCGTAGCTAAGCGCATCGCCAAAAGTATGATAGAACGTTTGAATTAAGCTCTCGAAACTCTCTTCGCTCTCCTTTCTCTCGAAGCTCTATCTGTTCTCACCCCTCACTTTCAGACTAAGCATATCCAACTGCGCAGGAATAAATGCACTCGCATCGCCTCCACCGATAATGATCTCGCGGACAATGGTCGAACTAATATGAGAATATTCCGGCTTGGAAATCAAAAAAACCGTTTCTATGCCCTCGCCGACGATATGATTCAATTGGGAAATGGTTTTTTCGTAGTCAAAGTCAGAGGCATTGCGCAAACCACGCAGCAAATAGCGCGCACCGATTTCTTTGCAGTAGTGCGCCGTCAACCCCTGAAAACTGCCCACTTTTACCTGTGGAAAGTCGGCAAAGACTTCTTCTAGATTTTCTAATCGTTGTTTTAAAGTGTACAAATACTTCTTCTGCGAATTGATACCAATGGACACGATTATTTCATCAAACAACGGCAGCGCACGATGCACCAAATCGACATGACCGGTAGTGATGGGATCGAAAGAACCAGGGAAGACAGCAATTTTCATTTCCTAAAAGTGATTTTTCTGGCAGTAAAGTAGGGTTTTTTGAATTTGAAATACTAGAATCCTATCTATTTTTAGTTTTAGTGCTTGACAATTGAGGAAAGAAACTTAAATTGCTCATTTAGATTGATCCAAACACAAAAATTAGCACAACTCTAATGCCCACACTTCAAACACTCATCATGCAAGATAAGCTCAAGCCAGTCCTTGAGTTCTTAGCCACCAAAGCCGATAGCTACGACAACAACAGCATCATCATGCTGCAAGCGCGCCTCAATCGCTTGTCCAATAACTTGGCACAAGGTATCATTGGCGGTCAGGATGCCAGTTTAGAGCAAAACCGCATTCGATTGGGTATTTCTAATTTGGCGGAACAGATGGGATTGTTGCAGGCTGAATTATCAACGGAAAAGCCGTCTAACAAAACCTCATCTACTCCTAGCTCTTCCAAGAATCAAAAGCAATTATTATTTCTATGTTCTATTCCCAAAAGTGCAGAACTACTAGATTTCGGTAGAGAATTTAGCAACATCAACAATATGCGTCAGCTGGGCGACCAAAGAGACGCATACGCAGAACCTAAAATTCAAACCAACGTCTTATCCGATCAATTCATCCATATTCTAGCACGCTATAATCCTGCTATTCTTCACATTTCGTTGCATAGTTCTAAACGTCGTGGTCTCTACTTTGAAGGGTTAAATAGCGAACCAGATCCGATTGATGTCGATGAGTTCAAACGCTACGTAGAATTGTATCAAACAAGAATGGCAAAAGACAATCCAATGGAAATTGTCATTTTAAGTGCTTGCAATTCTTTACCTCATGCCGAAGCGATTCAATCATTAGTACCTCATGTAGTTGGGATGAATGATTTTATGCCGGATGAAGCTGCCGTATATTATGCGCGCACTTTCTACAATGGCTTATTCAATGGATACGACTATCAATTGGCACATGATATTGCCATTACACAACTTCAGTCTAAAGATTTTAAAGCTTTAGACAATGGCAAAGCCATACATGATATTCCTCAATTTCTGAGCTAACAAGAATACTATCATCCTTCGGGAGATGAAATTCGCATTGTATCTCATTATCTCATAAATTAAAAAACTATGTCCACACCCAACCAGCAACTGCTCCAAAAATACGGCTACGAAGTCGTCGCTTTACCACGCACCAGCATTGAGCCACTCAGCCTACTAGCCCAAAATGGGAGTAGCTTAGAGATGATCGACAGCCCGATTCAAGTGCTATTTGAAGAAGACATAAAGCCCATCCCGACTGTAGAACGCCAAGCTGCGAATATCGCGGACAAACTCGTCATCGCCGGAGACATCGGTGGCAATGCGAGTGTGCTCAGTGGTATTTTTAGTGCTTTGAAACTCAGCGACTCCACACTAGAAGCTGGACTCAAAGGCGACTGGAGTAAAACAGCTAACGTCGTCATCGACAACGTCATCGAGCGCAAAGTACAATTAGTCGCTTTGGATGGCTTTTTGACTGGTGCTATTCCGGTAAAAGATAAATTCCGCACCTACGAAAAGATGCTCAAAGACAGTGAGTTATATGTCATCACAGGTACGTTGAGTAGCGATGCATTCACCATTGACCTGGAGCGAGGCGGTGGCATCAACGGCGAGCTCAAAACCAAACTAGAAGAACTCGTAGATGTCAGCGGACAAGTCAATCGCAAAAAGGAGGGTAGTTATACCTTAAAGAGCATTGATGGCGAACCACTCGTTTTTGCCTATCGCGCAGCGCGTATTCATTACGACGAAACGGCTTGGTGGGAGTTTTGGAAGGAGTATGAAGCAGGTTTCCGTCTAGTGAAAGCGAAAGGTATGGTCATGCGCAGCCTAGACGAAGATGTTCAAAGCAGCGAAGATGCAAATGTGGATTATTTGAAGACGGAAAGCGGCGTATCGGAGATATAAATGTCCTTTACTGATCGAGGAGTTGTTTGATTAAGGCAGACTGCTGTTCGATTGTTACTTTTAGTTCATTCAAAGTATGCTGCATCCGATTTTTTGCTTGGTGAGTAGTAGGCAAAAACGGACTGATTCGCGCACGAACCAGCCAAATTTCTCGTACTTCACTGATCGGAATAGCATAAGGTGGATAGCTCTCATTATCCGAATGCAACATCAGCTGTTGATCGACTTTGATGTGATTGTAGACTCTTTTTACGATCACATCACTGTTGGTCACCAGCACATAAACATAGTTGTCCTTAATGGCATGCGCCCAAAGTCTAGCTTCCAAATGACTACAAATGACCTTATCACCTTCACACAAGATAGGCTGCATACTGTCGCCACAGACCGCAAAACTGCGATGTGTTCCTTCTTGATATTTATAGTCTGGTAGACTGAAAGTGGGTAAGTCTTGAATGTAATTGGGATTGTTGATCCCTTTGGGATAGCCTGCTTGAGCTGGGACGGGCACATGGATGATTTGCTCATCTGCCAGCTCATTGGTCACAATGGTCAAGACTTTGAGGTCGTCCTGATAATTTTCTTCCATGAACATGGGGCCAGTCCCGGTAAATAGATAAACCGGACTGATTTTGTATCGCTCCACTGCTTTTCGCAATACTTCTACCGTCACATCGCGACGTTCTTTGAGGATCTCACTCAGACTTTGTGGTAGGTAATCCAATGACATCGCAAACTGTCGACTGGAACGAATAACCTTGTTTTCCTTTAGTGCATGATGACACTTGATGAATCGTTTTGTGATGATGTTGCTCATTGGTGGGCCGGCGTTTTCTCCCTCCAAATGTAATTTTTTTGTTTCGGAAATGAAAATTGAATCTTAGTTCAGCACATTTATACCCTAGTTGTTGATGTTCCATTTCTCTCTTTCTAGTAGAGTAGAATCATACCAAAATAAGGATGCTGACCTCCCATTTTTTTACCACCTTTGCACCTGAAAAATTATGCTTATTTATCATGAAAGTGTTAGTTACAGGTACAGCAGGATTTATTGGATTCCATGTTGCTCAATATTTGCTGGACAGGGGAGACGAGGTCGTCGGACTGGATCGCATCAATGATTATTATAACCTCAATTTGAAGTTTGCACGACTCAAAGCTACAGGTATTCCGATGGAAGAGGTACAGTACAATAAGCTGATTAAGAGTGAGTTGCATCCGAATTATCGTTTTGTCCGTATCAATTTAGAAGACGCTTCCAAAGTCAGTCGTCTGTTCGAGCAAGAGCGATTTGATATGGTCGTACATTTGGCAGCACAAGCGGGTGTTCGCTATAGCATCGAAAATCCGCATACCTATATCGAGAGCAATATCACGGGATTCATCAATATCGTAGAAGCTTGTCGGCATTATCCTGTTCAGCATTTGGTTTATGCCAGCAGCTCTAGCGTTTATGGTGCGAATGCCAAAATACCTTTCCACGTCGATGATAATGTAGATCGCCCCATTTCACTCTATGCTGCCACCAAAAAAAGCAATGAATTGATGGCATACACTTACAGTCATCTCTTCAATATCCCGATGACCGGCTTGCGTTTCTTTACAGTCTATGGACCTTGGGGACGACCGGATATGGCGTACTTTTTGTTTACAAAAGCTATCCTCAACGATCAGCCGATCAAAGTCTTCAATCACGGCAAAATGGCACGTGATTTCACTTATATCGACGACATCGTCAATGGTATCGTCAAAGTGCTAGACGTGCCACCGAGTGAAACAGCAAAGCCACCTTATCGGCTCTACAATATCGGTAACAATGCGCCTGTGCCTTTGCTGCAATTCATAGAAGCAATAGAAAAAGCACTGGGCAAGGAAGCTCAAAAAGAATACTTCCCCATGCAGCCCGGCGATGTCGAACAAACCTATGCCGATGTCCAGAATTTGGTCGATGAGTTTGGGTATCAGCCGAGTACGAGTGTGGAGGAAGGGATTGGGCACTTTGTGAAGTGGTATTTGAGCTTTTACAAAAAATCATAAGCTATCCTTCTACATAAACTTCTCAATCTAATGAACAAATCTTCCATGTCATGTCGCCCACACAACACCTACTACAAGTCGATCCCGTTCTCGCACAGTTGATCCCGACGACTACGCCTTTCGCATTTGAAAGTACTCAAAATGTCTTTCATGACCTCGTTGGTTGCATCATAGAGCAGCAGATTCATTACCGCAGCAAACGCAATTTGTACAGCAAAAGACTAGAGCGAGCTGACATCGAGTTATTGACACCCGACTTATTCGATCAATTTGAAGAAAAAGGATTGGCTGACCTCAAACTCTCCATGCGCAAGCAAGAAACACTGCTACAAGTCGTCGATTATTTCAAACAGCATACACTCGACTGGCAGCAACTAACAGACGCTGATGTGCGTGCTTATCTCAGTGCCATTAAAGGCATCGGAAAGTGGACGCAAGACATGATTCTGCTCTTTACGCTGGAGCATCCTGATGTATTTCCGTATGATGACTTTCGCCTGAAACAAGTGATGACAGAATTGTATAATTTGAATCCGGCATCACGTCTCAAAGCTCAAATGCTCGACTGCGCTCAACCGTGGCAACCTTATGCTTCTCAGGCAGTTCTGTATTTGATGGGTAAGTGAAATGATAAAAAATCTACGCTGACTGTTCAGAAGTAAAGCTATTAGATGAAGTAGTCTAGCATCTCAAAATCTCATATCTAAAAAAAATGAAACGTTCCGGCTCAGCAGACTTAGCCCTCATGGGTGGCGGTATTCCGTCTTGGCTTTTTGATAGAATGGTCAAACTCTCTCTGCCCATTGTAGAATCCATCATTATGGAATACGGCAAAGGAGAATTTATGCGCCGCTTGGCTGATCCACTCTGGTTTCAGAGTTTTGGGGCAGTCATCGGGATGGACTGGAACTCTTCGGGTGTCACGACTGCCGTGACACGCGCACTGAAACGTTCCCTCAATCCACACGCAAAGGAACTCGGTATTTATGTCTGTGGCGGTAAGGGAAAAACGTCGCTACAAACGCCACACGAATTGCTGAAAGTAGGTGACCGTACCGGATTAGATGGCGACTATCTAGCGAGATGCAGCAAACTCAGCGCAAAAGTGGACAATACCGCTGTACAAGATGGCTTCCAGCTCTATCTACATAGCTTTATCGTGAGTGATGAGGGCGAGTGGTCGGTCATACAGCAGGGGATGCAAGCCAACTCATCGCTGGCACGTCGCTATCATTGGCATTCTGGGACAATGACGTCGTTTACGAAAGAGCCGCATACCGCTGTTTGTGGGGATCATCAAGGTGACATCTTGAATTTGGTGCATCAAGAAGCACAGCCTACACAGGTTGGTATTTTAGATATTTCTAAAGAGCGTCCTGCCGATATTGTCAAAGAAGCCATGCACATCAAACTACCTACTTATTGCGACGTCAAAGCCAAAGATGTCGATCTCAAGCGATTGGGGAGCATTCTGTATTTGGCGCAAGAAAATGAAGTTAATCAATTTGATGAGCTGCTACTTTTGAAAGGATTGGGACCGCGCACGATGCAGTCACTAACATTGGTGAGCGAAGTCATACATGGCACGCCTTCTCGATTCAGTGATCCGGCACGTTTTTCATTTGCGCATGGCGGCAAAAGTGGTCGCCCCATTCCTGTGCCTACAAAAGTCTATGATAGCGTAATCGACACCCTAAGAACATCAGTCGAAAAAGCCAAAATAGGCGATACCGATAAGAATAAAGCCATCAAAAAACTCACTGAACTCGCACAAGCAGCAGAAAAAGACTTCATTCCCAATGACAAGTTTGAAGACTATCTACAAAAAGAGCGCGAAGAGGCTTGGAAGTACGGCGGACGTACAGTGGATGGATTTGTGAAAAAGCCAAGTGAAATCCAGAAACCTTCTGATAGGACGCTGTTTTCTTAGTTGATAATATACTGTTTTTCAGTGCTTTGCGGTACTTATCTATTGGCTAGAATCTCAAAAAATAATGCTTTCTGTCTAGTTAAAAGACATCACAAATTTACCTGTATTACTTTTGCTTCCAGCAGCTTGCTATTCCCTTTGATCCACGTTTGCCATTCTAGCAGTTGGGCTTCTTGACCTGTCATTTTGAGTGTCAGCAAACGATGTTCTATAGCTTCGAGTGTATTGTTATTGAAAGTTGGGACACTATCAATCCAGTCCAATGCCTTTTGATCTTCTCCCAATTGTAGCATCAACTGTAAGACCTCATTGCGCAAACCAGAGATGTTTTCGTCCTCGCGTAGCTTCTGCCGATTGAGACGTAGACTTTTTTGAGTCTCATATTTCTTTTTGGCGATGTCACTCATCGTTTTGTCCAAAATTTCTTCTTTGAATGTCCTGTAAGTAGCAATGGAATCAGAATGAACAATGCTATCCAGCTGACTCAAATAGTACTCTGCTTGATCCAACTGCTTCATTTTAGCAAATATGCGACCCTTCGTATAGAGGGCATATAGATCATTTGACTGCTCGTCCAGCAAGTCATCGACATCCGTCAACGCTTGCTCAAAACGATTACTTTGCAATGCCAGTACGGCTCGATTCATGCGAAAAATATGGGCATCAGGATAGAAGTCAATGAGCAAGTCATAAGCATCAATTGCTTTCGTGTAGTTATCGACTTCCATTTCACTATCAGCCAATTGCAAATACTTCAGAATGACGACATCTTGATTGGTGGAGTCTTGTAGTGGCGGACGCAAGAGTTGCGCAGCAGAAGAGTAATCGGCGATCTGATTGGCAGCTGTCCCAAGTAGAAAACTGAGGACTTCGGCGAGTTGATTTTGGGCAAATGTGCCATGGACAGGAATAGGAATGGCGGCAGGTCGAGTGAGCAACTCTTCTCCGATGCCGGGATACAGTGTATAAAACTCAAAATTGGTGTCATCTCCGCTCAGTTGGTAGTGCATTTGTTCGCCCTCTTTCCAGACGATCATATCCGCACCACAAGCAGCAGCGACTTGACTAGCTGTTGCTGTAGAAGTAGGGTAGCGTTTCTCTTGGGTATACAAATTTGACCAAGCCGCATCAATCGTTAAATTCATGCTGTCGATATACATATCTAGGTACTGTTGCAGCTCTAATTGGCTCGCCAGACTCAAGCGACTTTTTTCTTCGACGATGGGCAAGAGTAGAATATTGAACTCGGATTGTTCATCGAAAGTGGGACAGTGAGCATTGGCTTTCTGCTTTACTTTATAGCGGGTCATCTGCCAAGTCAGCCCCGTCAGCAGCAGCACGCCCAGGACAGCCAATACATAGACAGAATTGGGAATTTTCATCCACCACGATTTTTCGCGCATGGGCGATCGTCCGGTAAACCAACTAATAAAAATGCGGATGTCGTGATGTAAATCTTTCAAGATCGCAGCTTCTCGTTTGGCAGTAATAATACCTAAACTACGCTGTCGCTGCGCCCGTAGATAGCGCGCTTTCAATTGGATCAGTTCTTTGTACAATTGGGGAGCGGTCTCTGTATCACTATCCAGATAGTCCAGCAATACATCGATTGCTTCTTGCGTCTTTCCTTGTCGCAGTAGTTGTTCGGCTTGAGTAGAAGTGTAAATTTTTTTTGCCATCAACAGCTCGCTTTGTGTCCTGTCCTTCTTCGACAAGCATGAGCATACTAAAACGAGAGCTGTTTATATTCGACGTATGGACGGAAGGAAAATATGAAAGCAAATTATCTACATCGACCGTTAGCGAGCAGCATGAAGTGTGCTCACTATGAATGAATCGTATAGGATAAATGTCAGCAGAACAATGGTCAGAATGGTGCATTGTTTGGCAGAACAACTGTACCATTTGATGAATCTGCTAAAGTAGCTTTGTGACTATTTTCTAGTCCAGTTTCAGTGTAGCAAGAAAGATCGACTTTCCTACGGCAATAGCTATGTGTTTCAATAAGCCCTCTCCAAAAAGAAGGTGTAACTAATGAAATCGTGTTTTTGGGCAAAGCTGAATGAGATAGTAGACTTTAGACATTAGATACTAGATCTAATCATCTTGGGTAGACATCTGAATGCTATGCCGTATAAAAAGTCCGATAGGTAAGTACCGGAGTCCGTGTAATAGATGTTTTTGGTGATAAGGGAACAGATAATACACATTACAAACTATTTTAATGTTATATGTATTATCTGTTTTAGTAATTTCTTAACAGTATTTGTCGTAAGCCATTTTCAGATTGGCAGCGATGACCTGAGCAGAACGTCCTTCGATGTTCAATCGCTCAATGAAATGCACCAATTCGCCATCTTTAAATAAGGCGATGGAAGGCGAAGACGGTGGATATGGCAACAAGTATTCGCGTACTTTGGCAGTTGCTTCTCGATCTACCCCTGCAAAAACAGTGTATAGATTGTCCGGCAGTTTCTCATTGCCCAAGGACATTTTCGCGCCCGGACGCGCATTGGCTGCCGCACAGCCGCAAACAGAATTAACAACGACGAGAGTCGTGCCCTCTTTGTCCTGCATGATGTTGTCTACTTCTTGCACCGTTGTCAATGGTTCAAAGCCATGATCGGTCAAGTCCTTTGCCATTGGCATCACAATATCAGGTGGATACATAAGACTTTGTAGTTATAACTGACGTTACTTTTGAGCTGTGAGCTACTAGCCGTTAGCAGTTAGCTATTCAGCGTATAATTGGCTACAGCGATAACAGCATGAAGTTTTATCTACTTACGCGCTTCTTGTATCGTTCAGTTAAGTTATTAAATAGATTAGTTATTAGTAGTCAATACAGTTAGAGGTGTTGAAAGTTTTGGGTGGTTATCAGGCATCGCAGAAATTGAGCAGATTTGACAAGCGAGAGGGGCGTCCGAAACGACCCTCGCGCCCAAAGACTAAAAATCAAACTTAATGCCCTGCGCCAAAGGCACTTCTGTGCTATAATTAATGGTATTTGTTTGGCGTCGCATATAAGCTTTCCAAGAATCAGAGCCACTTTCGCGACCGCCTCCGGTTTCTTTTTCGCCACCGAATGCCCCACCAATCTCTGCACCACTCGTCCCGATGTTGACATTGGCGATGCCGCAGTCTGAGCCGTTGGCAGACAAGAACAGTTCTGCTTCTCTCAGATTCAGCGTCATGATAGCAGAGGACAAGCCTTGCGGTACATCATTTTGGATGGCGATAGCTTCGTCTAGATTGGTATATTTCATGAGGTATAAGATAGGTGCAAAAGTTTCATGCTTTGCCATAGGTGTATCTGTGGATACTTCTGCAATGCACGGACGCACGTAACAACCACTTTCCGAATCCAATACTTCGCCTTCAACGATGAAATTGCCGCCTTGTGCTTTGATCTTCTCGATGGCATCCGAGTACATTTTGACAGCTCCTTTGTCGATGAGTGGACCTACATGATTGTTTTGATCCAATGGATTGCCGATACGCAATTGACCATAAGCACTCACTAAATTGTCGCGCACTTTGTCGTAAACCGATTCATGCACGATCAAACGGCGTGTGCTAGTACAACGCTGTCCGGCTGTCCCGACTGCTCCAAAAACTGCTCCCGTCAGTACGACATCCATATCCGCACTCGGCGTCACGATGATGGCATTGTTGCCTCCTAGTTCTAATAATATTTTTCCCAAACGAGCCGCTACAGTCTGTGCCACAGATTTTCCCATACGTGTGCTACCAGTGGCTGAAATCAAAGGTACGCGCGTATCACTTGTCAACCATTCTCCTACTTGGGAGTCCCCATTAATGAGGCAACTGACACCTTCCGGTACGTCGTTGTTTTTCAGTACTTTATGGAATATATTTTGGCAGGCGACACCACATAAAGGTGTCTTTTCAGAAGGCTTCCAAACGAGTACATCTCCACAAACTAACGCAATCATCGCATTCCAAGACCAAACGGCAACCGGAAAATTAAATGCGCTGATGATGCCAACTGTTCCTAGTGGATGCCATTGCTCATACATACGGTGACGCGGACGCTCAGAGTGCATCGTCAAGCCATATAGCTGACGCGACAATCCTACTGCAAAGTCACAGATGTCGATCATCTCCTGCACCTCACCGAAGCCTTCTTGTAAGCTTTTGCCCATTTCATAACTCACCAATCTACCCAAAGCATCTTTATGCTCACGCAAGGCGTCTCCATACTGACGGACAATCTCGCCACGCTGTGGAGCAGGGATTTGTCGCCATTGCTTGTAAGCTTCTTGAGTCGCCACGATGACTTGCTCATACTCGTCTTTAGTTGTTACGCTCACTTTACCGATCAGTTTGCCATCGACGGGCGAGTAGGACTCGATATAGTTGCCGGAATTGGTGCTTTTCTGACCAGTGCTTGTCCCTGCATTTTCTGCTTGCAAGCCTAGTGTTTGTAGGAAGGAAGTATCCATGTATTTCGTTTGAACGTAGCAATCAAAAGATTATTAATGGTTTGCGTACAATAAACCGCACTTTCTGAAATAGCAACCTAGAGTCAAACCTAAATGTGGCTTTTGTCGTATTTGGCGGGTGGCTTCGAGCCTCCACTGATCGAGGGACGAGTTTGGAGGGTCTAGCGTTTTTGCTTACTTTTTTGGCAATACAAAAAGTAAGAGCCTAGCCGGCTTGAGGCGGACTCAAGCTTAAACACAAACACATCAGGATAAAGCTGAAGTTGAAAAGTAACACCTAAAAGTTGCTTTTGTCTAATATGAACTTTCTAAGTTGAATCAAAAGATCATACTGTGCATTTTACCAACCATACATTACTAATATTTTGATTACTACCTAATTTCTATATGGTTTTATTTGCGCCGCAAAAGTAGGAATAATTTGATGTCGATAGCGAAAGAAAGTCGAGGTTTAAAAGTTACGACAGATTATCGGAGGAAAGCTTAACACTTGACAGACAAACTGAAGTGTCTGTTATGTCGTATCACATTAAAGTCAGTATAAAAAGTGGTTGTTTTTGCAATGATTCTGCCCAAATTTTCGTATTTTACTCGTTGAAGTTGGCGAATTTGAGTCAACACTTATTTAGACACAACAATTGGTTTTACTTTTGATTGATTAGTACGAATGAGTTCGCTAAAAAAAGATACCAATTTCGATATACTATACAATATGAAGACGATCAGTCTTGTATTCCTTTCTTCCCTTTTGAGTGCGCTGTTGGCGGTGTTCATCTATCGTCAGTTAGAGCCCAATGTAGTCATAGAGCCATCAGAGAGTACATCCGTCAAATATGTTCGCTTTAATAGCGATACGGACATGTCACTCGACATCGCACCACCCAATGCGCCCAAAGATTTTGTGAGTGCTTCGGAGTTCGTAACCGCGACCGTTGTCAACATTCGTTCGGAGTCCGGCGGCACATTCGACTTTTGGTCCAATTCCGCTTTTGGAGCATCTACCGGTTCGGGTGTCTTGATTTCTGATGACGGCTACATCATCACCAACAATCATGTCATCGAAAATGGAGACCGCATACACATCACACTAAGTGACCGACGTGAGTACATTGCGCAGACAATCGGGACTGATCCAACGACGGATTTGGCATTGGTTAAGATTCAGGAAGAGAATCTCCCTTATCTACAATTTGGCAATTCTGACTCTGTACGTGTGGGCGAATGGGTTTTGGCAGTCGGTAATCCTTTTGATCTAGAATCGACGGTTACGGCAGGCATTGTGAGTGCGAAGGGAAGAAATATCGAAATCCTCAAAAATGAATTTAGCATTGAGTCCTTTATTCAGACGGATGCCATGGTCAATCCGGGCAACAGTGGCGGCGCACTCGTCAATACCAATGGTGAACTGATCGGCATCAATACTGCGATCATGACACGCTCCGGCACATACGAAGGCTATTCGTTTGCTGTCCCTTCCAATTTGGCGAGTAAAGTCATCAAGGATTTAGAAGATTTTGGCGAAGTACAGCGCGGTGTCCTAGGAGTCAGCATTGACGAAGTGGATAGTCGTATGGCGAACCGTTTGGGACTACCGACTGTGGAAGGCGTTTACATCAAGTCACTGACCTCCAAAGAAGGTGGCGCAGCACTAGCGGGACTGAAAAAAGGAGATGTCATCGTCAGCGTCAATGAAGTGCCAACACGTACCGTACCAGAACTGCAAGAACAAGTCGGTCGCTTTCGCCCGAATGATGAAGTGACGATCAAATACATCCGAAAAGGAAAATACAAAGAGGCGGTCGTCACTTTGAAGAATAGGCTACTGAAAAAAGGGCCGGTTGATTTAGCACTAGAAGAAGATATATTGGAATCTATTGGTTTGGAACTGCGTCCACTGCGCGACAGCGAGTACAATCGGCTAGAGGTTGATTATGGCGTCAAAGTCCTCTCTATCTATAAAGGAAGCTTGATCGAAGAGACCAATATGGACATCGGTTTTGTGATTTTGGAAGTCAATGACGAGCCTGTCGAAAGTGTGGAAGATGTGGTCGTGATTTTGGAAGATACTTATGGAGAAGTTGTGTTAAAAGGTGTCTATGAAGACTACTCCGGGGAATATATTTATACATTTGATATGGTGGAGTAAACGCCATTTTGGGTTAGTTAGCAACTGCTGCTAGGAGACCACCTTCTAGACTATATGTATTGTTTAGTCCAAATTGCTCTCTCATCATCTGCACCGCCTGCTGACTCCGCGCGCCGCTTTTACAATGAACGACTACCTGCTTTTCTCTTGAAATCTGCTCGATATGCTGCTCTAACTCTGACAATGGCATATTCAGTCCACCTATATTTTGAGCTTCATACTCATACTCCTCGCGTACATCAATCAACTGAAAATCAGCATCTTCTGACTGCAATTGCTTAAATTCATCCACAGAAATCGTCGGTATGCTCGTTACCTCACAATAGATTTCATTTATCGCTTCCAATCGCTCCACTTTCACAGAAGAAGTCGTCGCAATTTTCAATACTCGACTGGTAAAACTAGCCGCATCAAATAAAAACAGACGTCCATCTAGTGGTTCGCCCACTTGGGCAGCGACTTTGATAACTTCATTGGCTTGCAAACTTCCGATGATACCGGGGAGCACGCCCAAAACGCCACCTTCTGCACAAGACGGCACAGTTCCAGTAGCAGGTGGCTCAGAAAACAGATCACGATAATGCGGTCCGCGACTGCCATCTGCTCTCAGTAAATTAAAAACCGAAACCTGTCCCTCAAACCGAAAAATAGAAGCGTACACATTTACTTTGTCCGCCAGTACACAGGCATCATTGACCAAATAGCGAGTCGTGAAATTATCTGTGCCATCAGCGACGATGTCGTATTGCTGAATAATTCGGAGGGCATTATCGACGGTGAGTCGCTCGGCATGAGTCGTAATTTGGATATGCGGATTCAGGGCTTGCAGTCGTCGTTTTGCTGCGTCTACTTTGAGTGTCCCAATGTCTTCGTGCGTATACAATACTTGGCGCTGCAAGTTGGTGACATCCACCACATCGTCATCCACAATCCCAATATGCCCCACACCAGCCGCCGCCAAATACAATAAAACCGGACTACCCAAACCTCCGGCACCGACCACCAACACACGCGCTCGCTTGAGTCGCTTCTGTCCTTCCACACCAAATTCAGGGAGTGTGAAGTGTCGCGCATACAATTGCTGTTCGGCAGTAGTGAATGTCATTTAGCGTGGATTTTCAGTTGCTATGGTGGAGAGTAGTTCGAGTTCGCCGCTTTCGTAGAGCTGTGGTAGATCGGCGAGCGGTGTTTCTTTAGGCGCTTTGTAGTTTAAATAATCTTGAACGATGATCCCTTTGACGCGACGCTGATTGATAGCTGCTCTGAAACGAACGCCGCCCTCGTTGACGTGAAAGCTGTATGTTAAATAATCTAACTGAGCCGTCTCCGCATCAAACCAATAATAATACTGATCGTCAAAATCATCGCCTCCACCTTCCTTTGAAAAAGTTACCTCTACAACCTCGTATCTTTTATTTTTGATGGTCGTCCCACCTATATATTTCTTTTGAACAGCTTCATCATTGAGGCGATAAGGCAACTGCACAAAGTAGTTGACGGAGTTGACAGCATTGGCATAGACTTGTGACAAAGAATCTGATAATTCTATAATTGCTCCATCAATCGTTCGCTGAAAACGATTGGCTGTCATCTCATCGACGATCTGTTGTCCATTCTTTTCCTGAGTGCGTGTATACGTATATTCACCGTTTTTATTTTGTAGCTGATACCTCCGTTTTCGGAAGGTATAACTGAGTTCTAAGTTGTTATACGCATCTCCTCCATGCTGCTCAATTGCTTGATCGACAATTTGTTGTGCGCGGTCAAGGGGAGCGTTAGTGTCGACTGGTTCAGTCGTTTCACAAGAAAAAGTAAAGAAGGAAAAAAGAGAGAAATAGATAAGACGCATGTGTTTGCAATAGTTGAATGACCTCTTAGACGTGCTTATATGTTCTTAAGCGTTTCAAAAACGTATCCATAAAAAAAGGGTGACGACAGCCATAATAGCCGCCGCACCCTGTATAACCCCAAAAAACCAAATTCTTTAGGTCATGAAAACCAAACTCTTGAAAGAGTAAAATTTCTTAGGTTGCTGTTGTGTTAATACGGCTTCATAACATTAGTTGTTTTGACATTGTTGAGTAGAAGCGAAAAAAAATTAAAAAAAATCTCTGACTGCACTTTGACCACCCTAAAACAATAGGAAATCGACCTTCTCGTTCTCGTAAAAAAAATCGCTAGTATGCGCTTACTACTACTTATATCTTTCTGCTTTTTAGCTCTA
Source organism: Bacteroidota bacterium (assembly GCA_038749535.1). Classification (GTDB taxonomy): domain Bacteria; phylum Bacteroidota; class Bacteroidia; order Chitinophagales; family Saprospiraceae; genus JAAUTG01. The sequence continues at coordinate 33,402 of JBCDHX010000014.1, read as the reverse complement.
TCGAGTCATGCTCAATTCTCTAATCAGTCTGTCCTCAGTGATGGCGAATTGTATAAGATAGAAATCGAAAAAGAAGGTATTTATCGACTGACCTATGACTGGCTACGCGATCAACTGGACGTCGATCCAGCGATTTGGAATACCACTAACATTCAGCTCTTCGGTAATGGTGGTGGCGAATTGCCTGAACCCGTATTGGCAGATCGTCCTGATGATATACAAGAAGTGGCGATAGAAGTAGTAGACGGTGGCGATGGAAAGTTGGATGCTGGCGATTATATCTTATTTTATGTAGAAGGTGCAGACGAAACAAAATATGACGAATCAGAAAAAATGTGGTTCGTCGAGCGCAATGCTTTTGATGCTCACAACTATTATTTCTTAAAGATAGGCAACATTTCGGGTAAGCGTATTCAGGAAAACAGTACAACAGCGAGTCCAACTTACAGCAGCACTTCTTTTGACAAAATAGAGCATTTTGAAGAAGATAAAGTCAATCTGCTGGACGAGTTTGATTTTTCCCAGGGTTCAGGTAAACGCTGGTATGGAGACTTTTTTGATAAAATAGAAGCCATCGACTACGATTTTCAGGTCTCGAATCTAATCAAGGACGAATCCATTCAAATAAAATCTCGACTCGCTGCTCGCAGTAGAAATAGTCGGCGTTTTTCCATCACAACACCTACCGAAACGCTAGAAAGTAACTTTATCACTAGCACCTCCGGTTCTTTCCGCGAACCTTCCGAAGCTAGATACGCCAACATCGGCATCGTTCGTGATAGTTTTCTGACAACAACCGACAATTTCTCCTTACGTGTCAACTATACCGGCGATCAAGCTTGGCTAGATTACATCACGCTGAATGCACGCTGCGAATTGCGCTACGACAATCAGCCATTTCGATTTAGCGATATACGGAGTTTAGAGCATACGGAGAGTGCATTTGAGATGAGAGGAACAGACGTAATCATTTGGGACATCACTGACCCAGCTACCATTGTTGCACAGACCATAACGAAGGCAGGCGATCGTCAACACTTTACTTATACGAGTGATATGTTGCGCGCCTTTTATGCCTTTCGTCCACAAGATGCAGCTGTGCCAAAACGCATTTTTGGTATTCCCAATCAAAACCTACACGGACTTACCAATGCTGATTTTCTGATTGTCTATCACAGCGATTTTAAAGAGCAAGCGGAGCAATTGGCACGTCATCGTCGCAGCTATTCTGGCATTCAGGTCGAAACAGTACTAATCGATGAGATTTTTAATGAATTTTCTTCTGGCAAACAAGATCCAACTGCCATCCGCGACTTTGCCAAGATGATGTACGACCGTTCGGATAACTTGCGCTACTTATTGCTATTCGGCGACGGTTCTTTTGACTACCGAAACATCAAAAATCGTGGCGGCAATTTCATCCCGGTTTACGAAACCGATGAGTCTGAAGACCCCATTGATGCTTTCCCGACAGATGACTTTTTCGCACTTTTGGACGAAGAAGAAGGTGGCAATTTGAGAGGTGATTTGGATATTGCAGTGGGTCGATTGCCTGTCCAGACAGTGGCTTCGGCGCAGCAAGTCGTTGATAAAATCATCCGTTATGATGTGAGTGAAGAAGCGATGGGCGACTGGCGCAATCGAGTCGCATTCGTGGCAGATGATGAAGACAACAATCTACATCTCCGCGATACCGACCGCATAGCCGGGACTTTCAAAGATGAGCAACCGGCTTTCAATCAAGAAAAGATATACTTTGATGCTTTTCCACAACAATCGACTTCAGGTGGAGAAGGCTTTCCGGCAGCGACGGAGGCTCTGAAAGAAGCTTTATTTAAGGGCGTTTTAGCGATCAATTATTTAGGGCATGGTGGTTCTCAAGGGTGGGCGCAAGAACGCGTTTTGGACAAAAATAGAGGAGACATCAAAAAGCTCAACAATCGACATCAACTGCCAGTCTTTGTGACGGCGACTTGCTCTTTTTCCGGCTATGACGATCCCAATCAAGTGACAGGCGGCGAAGAAGTCATTTTGAATCCGCAAGGTGGCGGTATTGCATTGTTCACAACGGTTCGTGCTGTCTATGCCAGTTCCAATGCAGCTTTGGTGCGATCTGTTTTTGATACCATGTTCCAGTTGGTCAATGGCGAGCGTCCGACTTTGGGACATATTATGCGGACAGCAAAAAACGCGTCTTCTGTCGGTCGGTCGGATAATTCTAGAAAATTTACCTTACTCGGTGACCCTTCTCAGCCACTAGCGTTGCCACTCAAAAAAGTAGTGACCACCAGTGTCTCGGCGGACACGCTACGCGCTTTGCAAAAGGTGACGATTACCGGAGAAGTTCAAAATCGAGATGGTTCATTGGCGACTGACTTTAATGGTACGCTTACGCCTACGATTTTCGATAAAACCATCACTTATACCACATTGGCACAAGATGAAGGCAGTAGCCCATTTAATTTTGATTTGCAAAAAAATGTCGTTTTTCGAGGCAATGCAAGCATCACCAACGGGCAATTTACCTTTACTTTCGTCATGCCCAAAGACATCAATTTTGAGATGGGAGCGGGACGGATTAGCTACTACGCTAAAGACGCTGCACAACGACAAGATGCATCCGGTATTGAAGAAAATATCATCATCGGTGGCGCGGATGAAGCAGCTTTCAGTGATGTACAAGGTCCAGCGATTCAGCTTTTTTTGGAGGACGAAAGTTTTGAATTTGGAGACGAGACAAGTAGCAGTCCACTATTAATTGTCAAACTGCAAGACGACAATGGCATCAATGTCTCTGGCAATAGCATTGGGCACGATTTGGAAGCCATTTTGGATGACAATACACAGAATACGATCTTGCTCAATGACTTTTATGAAGCAGAATTGGATGACTATACAAGGGGAGAAGTGCGTTTTCCACTACGGGATTTAGCGGAAGGTTTGCACGAGGTGCGCGTCAAAGCTTGGGACATCGCCAATAACTCCTCGGAAGCCTACACTGAGTTTGTCGTTGTCAATGCAGCAGGTGTAACACTAACAGACGTTTTAACATTTCCCAATCCATTTGATGAATCGACTTGCTTTGGATTTGAGCATCCTTTTCCCAACGAAGAACTCGATGTGCAAGTCCAGATTTTCAATGTACAAGGGCAGCTTGTTAAAGTCATTCAAGAGCGCATCTTCGCCGATGGAAAAGTCGTAACAGGGAGTAGTTGCATTCCTTGGGACGGAAAAAGCTCGAATAATTTTGATTTACCGAAAGGTGTGTATCTTTACCGCATCAATGTACAACCAACGCTCAACAGCGGAACGATCAGAAGTGGTGTGAGTAGCTTTGAGAAGGTGGTTTTGATGAGGTAACAGAGCGAGGAGAGGTGATGCGTGAGCGGTGAGAGAGTGACAAACGAATCTTTATCAAGACACGAACTATAACCAAAGCGTATGACTTCGGTCATCCGCATCAAGAGTCAGCAACCATCTCCCATCATTTGTACCAACTTTGAAAAATAAAATCCATAAAAGGAGGTTATTATTTGGCAACTCTTTTTTAACAACTTATTAAGCGTAAAGCGCAAAACACAAACCGCGTATCCTGCCTATGATGCAACAGTTACACTTAAATTAAATAATTTGAACTGTTGATGAAACATTTGCTACACCAAGACAAAAGTCTCGTCATTATTTTTTCAACCTATTTTGCTTCGCAGTAGAAGCGTATTGTGATATTTTTCTGAGTAACTGAATGACTATGTTCTTTTACCAGGAGCTTAGTTTTAGTTCAATAATAGGTCGCCCTATTTAGTGTTGATGTTTGCTTTACAATTTCCTCTTTACAAGTACGAGTTAATTGCAAAACAAATCTCAATAAAGCCTGCTTCGAGCAGCAGAGGCAACTTAGTTATTTCACGTTACCAGTGCTTTTTTGACACTTGGAATAATTTAGTAACAAATTTATATTTTGATTACTTTTTCTTTTTGCTTTCTACTACGTTGAAAAGCCTAGCTGATGCTAAGGCATTGACTACACTTTTCGCCTTGTATAAAACAAAAATAACTTCGTCTAAAGACACAATTTGTCACTATATCATTCCTTATTTTTAAACTAAAATAATGATGAGCCTCATGAGAAGGTTACTTTTTACTTTACCACTTTCACTATTATTTATTGGAAGCCTTTCGGCACAGTGTTTATTCCAAAACGGAAAGCTTATTTCTACCAATGGAACACCTTGTGTCAATACCGTTTCCACGGCAGTACCATTTTTAAATATTGTTCCTGATGCGCGCTCCGGTGCCATGGGTGATGTAGCGATTGCTTTATCTCCAGATGCCAATTCCATGCACGCAAATGCGTCTAAATTGGCTTTTGCAGAAGAACCATTCGCGATTTCAGCGACTTACACGCCTTGGTTGCGTGAGTTGGGTTTGCAAGATGTCTATCTGGCATATTTGTCTGGCTATCGCAAGATCAATGACTTGCAGACTATCGGTTTGAGCTTGCGCTATTTCTCGCTAGGTAGTATTTCTTTTACAGATGCGAATGGTGAGCCATTAGGGACAGGTCGCCCGAATGAATTTGAGCTCAAAGGCTCGTATGCGCGTAAGTTATCCGACAATTTGTCGGCTGCTGTTGGTGCAAAATTCATCTACTCTAACCTAGCTGCGGGACAGCGTGTCAATGGGACAGGCGAAGAAATTACAGCCGGTCTAGCAGGTGCTGCGGACATTTCTTTTACCTATCAGAAAGAAATGGACGGTGCTAACTTGCGCGTTGGTTTGGCAGCGCGAAATATTGGTTCTAAGATCACTTATACCAATTCGGTTGTTCGTGACTTCTTGCCTGCCAATTTAGGTTTGGGAGCGGCGTATGAGCTACAGTTGGACGAGTACAACTCTTTGACTTTCGCAGCCGATGTCAATAAGTTATTGGCACCGACACCTTGTTTTGATAATCCGGATACACCAGAAAATGAGTGTGAGCAGTCCGGAGACCCTGACGTTCTAGATTACAGAGAGCAGTCACCCATCGGTGGTGTTTTTTCTTCGTTCGGAGATGCACCGGGTGGTGCACAAGAAGAGTTTAGAGAAATTTATTTTTCCGCAGGTGCAGAATACTGGTATGACGATCAGTTTGCGGTGCGTACCGGTTACTACTACGAACACCAAAGCAAAGGTGGACGTCGTTTCTTGACAGTCGGTGTTGGTTTGAAATATAACATCTTTGGTCTGAATTTCTCTTATCTCGTACCGACTACCAATCAAAACAACCCGCTAGACAACACCTTACGTGTTTCTATGTTGTTCAATTTTGGACAGGAAGTAGGAGATGGGGAGTAGATGCAGAGGTGAGAGAGTTTCGAGAACGAGGAGAGAATTAACAGGTGAAGAGTGATACGCGATGCATGATAAGCTGAATCCTCGGTCTATCTACTAGGACACAAATCATCTACAGCGTATGACTTTAGTCATTCGCGGAAAAACGATGAAGAAACGAAGCTCAATTAAAACACGAACTGTAACCAAAGCGAATGATTTTAATCATTCGTATAATGCAGACAGAAACAAAACAAATCGGCTAGGAGCATCACGCTTTTAGCCGATTTTTGGTAATAATACAAAAAGTAAGTGACTGATGAAGCACAGCGTCATTCGTCATTCGTAATTGATGAATCATGGCAGTAGTCGTCGAGCAGATCAACAAAGTATATGGTACGCAGAAAGCGGTACACGACTTGAGTTTTGAAGCGAATAAGGGGGAAATAGTTGGCTTTCTAGGACCGAATGGAGCCGGAAAGACGACGACGATGAAGATTTTGACGAGTTACATTCCGAAGTCAAGCGGAAAAGTCACTGTTTGTGGCTTTGACGTGGAAAAGCAATCGGAAGAGAGTCGACGGCGCATCGGGTACTTGCCGGAGCACAATCCGCTGTATCATGATATGTACGTCAAAGAATATTTGCGATTCATTGCTGGGCTGCATCGAGAAGTGAAGAATAAAAAAGTACGGGTGCAAGAAATGGTCGAAATGACTGGATTGCAGCGCGAGCAGCATAAGAAAATAGGGACGCTATCGAAGGGCTATCGGCAACGTGTGGGGTTGGCGCAAGCGATGTTGCATGATCCTGAGGTGTTAATTTTGGATGAACCGACTTCCGGTTTAGATCCTAATCAGCTGGTGGATATTCGTCGATTGATTCAGCAATTGGGGCAGGAGAAGACGGTCATTTTTTCGACACATATTATGCAAGAGGTGCAAGCAATTTGTGATCGTGTGCTCATCATTAATAGAGGAGAATTAGTCGCCAATGATTCTATCGCTGCTCTGCAAAGTAGGCTGAGCGGCACGACCTTGTTGAATATTGAAGTGGTAGATTCGATCAAAGCAGAACAGTTGCAGCGCATTCCAAATATCCAAGCAGTTAAGCACTTAGGGAAGAAGAGGTGGCAGTTAGTCGTTGATTCAGATCGAGATGTTCGGGCAGAGGTGTTTCGATTTGCGGTGCAGCAGAACTGGACGTTGCTAGAGTTGCAGCAAGAGCGATTTAGTGTGGAGGAGGTGTTTCAGGAGCTGACTAAATAGCTGTGAGCCATGAGCTTTTAGCCGTTAGCTTGTTCAGCAAAAATCTTTATACGGTCGTAATAGCCTAACGAAAGTGCTTTCTTAGCATAAACAAATAGTAAATTAATGACTTAGAGGTTAGTGATAGTGCAAACATTATGGCTGGATGTAAAAGTGTCTATCGTCTAAAATCTATTGTCTAAAGTCTAAAAAGAATTGACTAGCATATTTTTCAAAGAAGTTAACGCATTTTTCAGTTCGCTGATTGGGTATATTGTCATCGGTATCTTTTTGGTGCTGATGGGCTTGTTTATGTTCGTCTTTGCCGATTATAGCATCTTGAACTATAAGTTTGCGACGCTGGATCAGTTGTTCAATATCGCGCCTTTAATTTTTCTGTTCCTGATTCCGGCGGTGACGATGCGTTCATTTGCAGAAGAGCAACAAAGTGGAACGATAGAGTTATTGGCGACGCGACCATTGCAGGATTGGGAGATTGTAGTCGGAAAATATCTGGCGAATCTACTGCTAGTGACTTTCGCTTTGCTACCGACTTTGCTGTATTACTGGACGGTACATGAACTGGGTTCGCCAAAAGGGAATCTGGATTCTGGTGCGATTTTGGGTTCTTATCTGGGCTTATTTTTGTTAGCTGCCGCTTTCACCGCAATGGGCATCTTTTCTTCTTCTTTGACCAATAATCAAATTGTTGCTTTCCTTTTGGCAGTCTTTTTATGCTTCATCTTTTATTGGGGCTTTTTATTCATCAGTAACTTACCTGGCTTCGTCGGCAAATTGGACAGCATCATTCAGATGATCGGTATCGACTATCATTATGAGTCAATCAGCCGAGGAGTGCTAGATAGTCGAGATGTGATCTATTTCTTCTCCCTGATTGGCTTCTTTTTGTTTGCAACTGCTATAGCGTTGCAGCGTAGACGTTGGTAGATTGGCTAACAGCTCATCAAAAAACCAACAACGCCAATCCAATGCCCACCAATTCCAGTGCTACTTCTGCCCACAATTGACGATAATCTTTGAAAAAATAAAAGTGCATATCGCTAGCCAGCCAGTCTTCCTGCTGCTTGAAGGTTTGTCGAGGGATACGCTCGATGCTGCTCACATAGAATTCATCATAGATAGAGAGCATCGTATTTTGATCACCACCGCGCGCGATTGTCCACTTACTTTTGATACGTAAAGGACTGTTCGTGCTTTCGTAGTATAGTGGTGGTTCTTCGCCTTTGTAGTTCCAACGCTTGGCTTGAATCGGGTAACTTTCGATAACGTAAGTTTGCTTTGGCGATAGTTTGACTTTGGGTTGTGGATAAAAATTGCGGTCTCGCAGCGCGAGGAAAATTTCTTCTGCGCTCATGTGTGGCAATGATTTGTTATTGACCTCCAAACCACTATTATCTATATACAACCAAAGATCAGCGTCGCTCGTATTGGTAGCGCGCATCCAGACTACGCCGCCGTATGACCAGTAATCGTATTCCACTTTGAGGTAAGGTCGTTCGCTCACAAATCGTCCATCATTGTCGCGCTGTGCGTCCACGCTTTCTACTTTGAAGATGTCGTATTTGCTGGTGGCGCATTGGCAGCATAGAAAAGGAAGCAGAATAAGTAAAATGTAAGGTGATTTCATCGGTAGTAGATTTGCCAATGAAAATAGAAAAGATAGGGGAAGGAGATTAGATTATTAGGGCGACTAACAAAATTTTAACGCTCATAGACATACGTCCGCGCCAAATGGTCATGTAGCCCTTGTAGATATTTGGAAAGTGGTGACAGCAGATGACCAAATAGTATACTGTAGATGACCGTCCGCACAGTCAGCGATAGTAAAGACGGCGTTTTGCCTTCTCGATCACCGATGTATAGACCAATGATTTTCATGCCCACCGTTGCTTGAGTTTGTTGCACATAGAATGCCAAATAGAGCCAATAAAAGAGGAAGTAAGCAGCATAAATAAGAACAATAGAAAGCGCTTGTCCCATAAAAAAGCGATTACCTAAATAAATCATTAACGCATAAACAGCACCTAAAACAATCATATCCAAAAGGTAGGCGGTCAACCGTTTCCCAATCGGAGCTAATGCATCTATGTGTTTGGGTAATTTATAGGAGGCATCTGCTACATAAGTACGTACGACCAGATCATGAAGTGTTCGATTGTCTCCACGAAAAAGAGCAATGATATAGCCAGCATACAGAGCTAAGTAAGATACCATAGACATCAGCCATCGCAGCGTTGCTTTTCCTAAACTGATGAACTCAAATTCTTCATTGACTACTTGGAGTTGTAGGATTTGTTTGCCTGGTGTTGCTCCATTTTTATGTACTAAATAGGCTTGAATATACCAATTGATGAGGAGTGGAAATACAAATATAGCTGCTATCAATAAGGCAGACATAGCAGGAGTAATGGTATCATAGATATTTTCTGGTAGCTGTCCATTGAGCAGATAAACCACTGCAAAGGAGAGAATGAGTCCAAAGATAATGGCGATCACGAGAATCAAACTGTCGATAAAATTGGCAGCGGCTCGTGCACCTATTCCTGAAAGCACAACACCCATTTGCTCTTCTGCTTCCTCTTCTATCGCTGCCTCTTCTTCTTCTGGTAGTTCTTCTTTGGTATCCAAAACAAAATTGCGGACTGCCTGACCGGACGACTCATGAAAGCTAGCCGGGGGGTCTGCTTTTGCAAATTTGACCAGATCAGCAGATTGTAACATACTGTCTAGTTCGCTTTTCCAATGATCGGCGATGTCGAGTTGTTGTAACTCACGAACTGTATCGCGAGTGGTCATTTCGAGTGCCGGAATGTGGAAGCGATCCTCCAGATATTGACGTAAGATTTGAGTCAAACGAGTATGATACAACTTCGTTTTACCTTGCTGCCAAAGTTGTTGAGCTTCGAGTTCTTCCAATGCTTTCAGTGCCAATTGATGCGGTAGTAAAGTCACCACGGGCGGTGCGACGAGCTCTTGTGGTTTGCCTTTGGAGAGTCGATAGAGCAACCACAGAATGAGTACTGCTAAAATCAAAACAACCAACACGACCCAGAATCCATCCGTCCAGCTAGCATTTTCTTCAAAAATAGGTTTGATGGGGGCAAGTGGCTCTTCTTGCTTTTCTTCTAATGTCTGTACGGTAAATCCTAAGTCGCTACTCAAAGCTTTCCGTCGGATGCCACTTTGGGTATAAGCGACAGGAATATTCGGTATTTTATAGTAGCCGGAGTCAAAAACTTGTACGGTGATGATTTTTTGCAACTGCTGTGCGCTGATGGTGTCCCAACTTGTCTCCCCAACCCAGTCAAATTTGTCCACCGACTTAACGGCATCAGTCTCTACGGCATCGACTGCTATATCCCCCGAATGCGCGACGTGTATCCGAATATGGACTTCATCGCCAATCAAAAAAACGGTACTGTCTAAACTAGCCGTTACTTTGATCTGCGCACTCAAGCACAAGCCAATACTGATGAAGAAAAAGGTAGAAAAAAATCGAAGCCTCATGTTTGCAAAGCTATCATTTTTTGGATTAGGTTGCGTACACAATCTATTACGTATACGACGTGCGACTAAAGTCACACGCATTGGGCATGAAAGACGCTACCTGATGAGTGCTAGCAAATCTTCATTATGAATTCTTACGAAGCTACTTAGTCATTTGACATTCGTCATTCAATTGGCTCCTGCTCGTGCCCTAAAAAACTGATGCAGCGCATTCGTATACGACTCATCCGTCCGGATGCTGATCGTATCTGAACCGCTTTTACGAAAATTGCTTTGAAAATACTGTTGATTGCTGCTGAACCAGTTGGCGTATTTTTCGCGCACTTCTTTGATGGAAGTATCTATCCATTGCACCGCTCCGGTTTCAGCATCCACTGCGCGTAGCAAGCCGACATTGGGTAGATTAGCTTCGCGTGGATCGTACAAGTGAACGCCAATCATGTCATGCCGACGTGCCGCAATACGAAGTGGTGTTTCATAGCCTTGCGTCATAAAGTCAGAGAGGACGAAACTGATACTTCGTTTCTTGATGACATTATTGAAATACTGCAAGGCTTTGCCCAAATCTGTTCCGCTATGCTGCGGCTGGAAATCGATCAGTTCTCTAATGATGCGCAAGATGTGCTGTTTTCCTTTTTTGGGTGGAATGAATTTCTCGATTTGGCTGGAAAAGAAGATGACGCCGACTTTGTCATTGTTTTGGATAGCAGAAAAGGACAAGACGGCACTCATTTCCGTCAAGATCTCATTTTTGGTCTGCTCAGATGTCCCAAAAAAAGAGGACTGACTCACATCTATCAATAGCATCACGGTCAGTTCGCGCTCCTCTTCAAATATTTTGATATGTGTATCGCCTGTACGCGCCGTCACATTCCAGTCGATGTTGCGCACATCATCGCCATACTGATAGTCGCGCACTTCACTGAATGACATACCGCGTCCTTTGAAGGCACTTTGATATTCGCCGGAAAAAATGTGTTTGCTCAAGCCTTTCGTCTTGATTTCTATCTTCCTGACTTTTTTAAGTAGTTCGGATGTCTCCATGGACTGGATTTGAGTTCAATGAATTTAAGTCATTTCAAGGGGATAAGAGGTGAGGAGTGAGAGGTAATACGTGAGAGAGGCTCTCACCTTTCACGCATCACTTCTCACGCATAATCGTAATTAGCTATCTTGTCTCGCAAATACCTTCCTCAGCAACTCTGTCGTGCGTGCCGCTACATTCTCTCGGATGTCCAATTCTTTTCTTTCGACCATACTAAAGAGTCCAGTCAAAGCTTGAGTCGTCACGTAGTCATCTAGACTGGGATTGACGTCATCGACTAAGGGGATTTTGTTGTAGCGCTCTACAATGTCTCGCCAATATTGTCGAGCATTGAACTTATCCAACGAATTGATAATCACCGGATTGAATTCATTGTATAAACTGTTGTAGGTCGCTCGATTTAAATATTGAGTCGCTGCATCTTTGTCACCCATCAAAATCTGAGTCGCATCCTGAAACGACATTCCAGTGATGGCATCTACAAAGATCGGTTTGGCTCTTTTGGCTGCATCTTCCGCTCCTCGATTAATTTTTTCCAGCAAGATTTCTTCTACATTCGTGAAGCCGGGAATGTTTTGTAGCCGGCTTGTCACTTTACGCACTTCCTCCGGTAGCAAGATTTTATAGGCACTTTTATAGTAGCCATCAGTTTCTGACAACTTCGCCGCTCCTTCTGAAATCCCAATTTCCAAAGCCTGTTTCAGTCCTTGCCCGATTTGCTCTTGTGTCAATGGCTGTCCCGCTAAGTCTGAAGCGGTCTCCAATGCTCGCTGTAGTGCAGCTGGATCGCAAGATACCAGCATAGGCAGTAGCAGTAATATCAATAGTCCTTTTCTCATGTATCTATTTTGTTTGAGTCAAAAATCAGGTTCGTTCAAGGTTAGGCATCTTTGTTTGTATAGAAGACGAATCCATTAGGAAAAGTTGTATAAAGGAAATCTTATTGTTGAAACAAGTAACAGTTTCACCTTTTGTTGATTCGGAATGATTTTAGCTAATTTGCCCTGACTTTACGCCATTTTTTGATAAAATACCCCTGACTCTGTGTCGATTTTTGCTAAAAATACCCCTGACTTTGTGCAAAAGATCGTATTTTGTTCTCCTATTTAATACAAGCAGTTGATGGCATTTTATCGAACTATACTCAAAAAACTAGAAGACTGGTCGCAACGGGAACGTAGAAAACCATTGATTTTGAGGGGCGCACGGCAGACAGGAAAAACTACAGTCGTCAACTTATTTGCACATAACTTCGATCATTATATTCCATTGAATCTTGAATTAGCAGAAGATCGCGCTTTTTTCACTCAATTCGACCAACTCAAAGATACCGTACGCGCTGTTCTTTTCAGTAAAGAAATTCCTGAAAACAGTGAGCGTATTTTAATTTTCATTGATGAAATTCAGAGCGAACCTAAAGCTGTGGCTGCTCTGCGTTACTTTTATGAAGATTTCCCACATTTATTTGTTGTGGCGGCTGGCTCACTATTGGAAACGCTACTAGCGTCGAAAAATACATTCCCTGTTGGGCGAGTGGAGTATTTAGTCATGCGTCCTGTTTCGTTTAGTGAGTTTCTATTGGCAATGAATGAGCAAGCTGCTTACGAAGCGATGCAGGAAATACCTTTCCCTGCCTATGCTCAACTTAAATTGTTAGATTTATTTCACACTTATGCACTCATTGGAGGGATGCCGGAGGTAGTGGAAGAATATGCGCAACATAGAGATCTGGTGTTGTTAAAGCCGATTTATGAAAGCCTACTCACTGCTTATTTGGATGATGTTCAAAAATATGCGACGCGTACCAATCGTGCAGAAACCATTCGATTTTGCATTGAAAACCTCTTTCTGGGAGGTGGTAAGCGCATTAGATTTTCGCAGTTCGCTAATTCCAATTATGATTCCAAAAGTATTGGTGAAGCGCTGCGTACTTTACAACAAGCCATGTTATTACATCTAGTTTATCCTTCCACAGATACACGACTACCCGCCATTCCAAATCGTCGAAAATCCCCGTATCTTCAAACGTTGGATACCGGATTGCTGAATTTTTTTAGCGGTATTCAACAAGCACTGATTGGGACAAAAGACTTGCACGAAGCCTATCGAGGTCGAGTTATTCATCACTGGACAGGGCAATCTTTACTCAACAATAAACACAGTCCGCTAGACCGACTTCAGTTTTGGGTACGAGAAAAAAAGCAAAGTATGGCAGAAGTGGACTTTGTTTATTTGTGGCAGTCCAAATTGATTCCTATCGAAGTGAAAGCAGGAAAGACAGGCAAACTACGCTCATTGCGACTCTACATGGATGAAGCACCACATCAACTTGCCGTTCGTGTGTACAGCGGTGATTTAGATATACATCAAATGGAAAGCCAATCCGGTCGATCATTCTGGCTGCTCAATCTTCCCTACTTTTTGGTGGAGCAGTTAGACAGCTATCTGGCTTGGATGGAGGCAAAGATTAAAGAGGAATAACCTAATCTAGTCATCAAATTTAAAATCCTCTCGTCGCTCTCCTAACTCTCCACGCCATCCTTCATCAAAAACGCTTTTAAAAATCCATCCAAATCGCCATCCAATACAGCATCTGTTTGGCTTGTCTGATAGTTGGTGCGGTGATCTTTGACGCGTCGGTCATCGAGTACGTAGCTACGGATTTGTGCGCCCCATTCGTTGCTAGATTTGCTGGCTTCGATTTCATCTTTGGCAGCTCGCTGTTTTTCTAGCTCTTTTTCGTAGAGCCTAGACCGCAACATCTGCAGGGCTTTCTCGCGATTGAGATGTTGAGAACGCTCTTCCTGACACTCCGCGACAATACCGGATGGCAAGTGACGGACACGTACGGCAGATTCTGTCTTATTGACGTGCTGTCCACCTGCGCCACTCGCTCTGAAAGTGTCCCATTCCAGATCAGCCGGATTGATGTCGACTTCTATGCTGTCGTCTACCAAAGGATGTACGAAGACTGCCGCGAAAGAGGTCATTCGCTTGCCTTGTGCATTAAATGGACTGACGCGTACCAGACGATGTACACCATTTTCACTTTTGAGTAAACCAAAAACAAAATCGCCATCTATCTCTAGGGAGACAGATTTGATGCCTGCTACATCGCCGTCTTGTCGATTGAGTAATTTGACTTTGTGACCGCTCTTTTCTGCCCACATGACGTACATCCGCATGAGCATTTCTGACCAGTCGCAGCTTTCCGTGCCGCCGGCACCAGCATTGATTTCGAGTATAGCACTGAGTTCGTCTTCTGGCTGATTGAGCGTAGATCGGAACTCCAGATCTTCCAATGCTTCCAGTGCTTGCTCATATCGCGCATCGACTTCGGCTTCTGTGCCTTCGCCCATTTGCTGAAATTCATGCAGCACTTCGACATCATCGACTAAGGTTTCGACTTTATCGTAGCTATCGAGCCAGTGTTTGTGGCTTTTGATGGTTTTCATGACGACCTCTGCCGCTTTTGGATCATTCCAGAAGTTGGGATCGAGGGTCAGTTGTTGTTTGTCTTCGACTTGTAGGATTCTGTCATCCACGTCAAAGATACCTCCTAACGACTGCCAGACGGCTTTTTAAGTCCTTTAGTTGATCTAAAGTCATGCTAATTTAGCTGTTAGCAGTTAGCTATTGGCTGTTAGCTTCTTCAGCGGGAACTGAATTCTTGCTATTGCAGCTATAGTCAACTGTCAATTGTTGTTTAATAATTTTTCTATTCCAATCAGTAGAAACACTCAAGCACATTTCTAGTTTTATCAAGCGACTATTCAAAGTAAATAGCTCGATATTTCTTTTGCGCGTATTGGTAAAAATAGTCAAAATTGAGGGTTTCTCCGGTGAGTTTTTGACAAAGTTCATTGGCGTCGTAGGTTCTGCCTTGACTATAGATGTTTTGCTGTAGCCAAGTAAGTAGTGGCTGAGTGTTTCCTTTTTCTATTTCTGCTTCCAGATTGTTGATTTCTTTTTCCGCTTGCTGATAAAATTGAGCGGCATAGAAGCTACCAAGACTGTAAGTCGGGAAGTAGCCGATGCTGCCATATGCCCAATGAATGTCTTGCAATACACCTTGTTTGTCGTCCGGTACATCGACATTCAAGTATTTCTTGTACGCATCATTCCAGGCGGTGGACAAATCTGCTACTTCTAGATTTCCTTCTAGCAATGCCTTTTCCAGTTCATACCGAATGAGCACATGAAAGTGGTAGTGCAGCTCGTCTGCTTCAGTACGTATGAGTCCAGTTTTAATGGTATTGATGGCTTTGTAAAAAGCTTCGACGGAGACGTTTTTTAATTGCAGAAAATAGGATTGTAAAGTAGAGTAGTGTGCTCTCCAAAATGGTAAACTTCGTCCTACATTGTTTTCCCACAATCGTGACTGCGACTCATGTATGCCTAGAGAAACGTGTCTGCCAATGGGTAAGCCGTAGTGTTTCTCCGGTAACCCTTGCTCATATAGCGCGTGACCACCTTCATGTAGACTGCTCCAAAGGAGATTGTTCAGATCATTTTCGTCGACGCGAGTGGTGACGCGCACATCTTTGGGCGAAAAGTTGATGGTAAACGGATGAGGCGACCAATCTTGCCGTCCAGCATCAAAGTTATATCCGATTTTTCGCAACAAATCTAGACTTGCATCCCATTGTGCTTGGGTATCAAAAGTTTGATACAAAAAATCATCTTTTACTTGCTGCTGTGCTCGGATTTCTTGTACCAGATCGACCAGCTTAGCTTTCACATCTGCAAAAAGCGTATCCAACATAGCGGCAGTATAGCCCGGCTCGAATTCTTCCAACAAAGCGTCATACGGGTGATCTTCATAGCCCAGCCGCTCTGCTTCTTCTCTTTTGAGTTGGACGACCTCGCCTAGTTCTTTTTTGAATAAGCTAAAATCATTGGCTTCTCGTGCTTTCAGCCAAGCATGATAGGCATTGGAAGAAACGATAGAACTACGGCGCACAAAATCGGTATCCAAAGCGCGCATCCGACGATGGCTATGGCTGCTGAGTTCGACATTGCGTCTCGCATCTTGGGGAAGTTGTTCTTTCTGCTGTTCTAGCTCTGCTAAAGTATCGCTGAACTCATTTCCCGTAAACAACTCATGCGCCATGCTCATGAGTGTCGCGATTTGCTGCGTGCGATTTGCTGCCCCTTCTTTGGGCATATAGACTTCCTTGTCCCAGCTCAAAACGGCGGCGGCTGATTCTAGGTGAGTGCGTTGTATGGATTGCTGTTTGTATTGTTCGTATAGCGTGTTGGTACTACTCATAGTTTAGATTTTACCGATCTGTTATCTCAACGAGATAAGGTCATTTTCGATGTAGATAAATTCTGTTGTCTAACTACCACGTTAAGGATAAGTTGAGCAAAGCGACCAATTCTAAAATTGAAAGCAGATAAGTGTGCATCAGTAGAATTAGTCTCAAATCTCATATCTGAAAGCGTAGCGATCTCATCCCGATAGCTATCGGGATCACAGACTAAAAATGCCTAGGATTCACATACTCCTTGTCCGGCGCATCTTCTCGATTACCAAAACACACCCGCAATGCTAATTCTATACTCCCATCTTGCTGATCTCGCAAACCTGACAGAGTAAAGTCATAAGACACACCCACCGTAAATTCATCGCTGACCTGAGCAGAAAAGAGTGCACCTATAGACTCGCCAAAGCCTTCTTGCTTAGAGCCGCCCAGTCGATATGTACCGCCTACGGTGATGCGATCTAGTAAAATCAGACTCAAATTAATGTCTGCATCAAAAGGTACACTTGGGTTGTATTTCAATAAAGCTTGTGGCAGAAATTTCACATCGCCCTCTCCGATGATGACGCCACCCATTAGATAGTAATGCTGAATTTCGCGAGAAATAATACCATCATCGTCTGCTAAATCAATGTTGTTTCTCAGTAATCTAGGAGCAGAAAATCCCAAATAAAAATCATCTGTATGATAGTAGAATCCTAGTCCAAAATTGGGGACAAATTTGCTCTGTACACCCATCGGAATGGCACCGTCTGTTGCAATGCCCTGAGTCGCCGTCAGCTCACTAAAGTCTGTCCGAAAATACCGCAATGACGCCTGTAATCCCAAACTCATCACGCCCGGACCAAGCGGGATACGATACGCATAACTTCCGTCCATCGTAATGTTTTCTGTCACTGCAATCGACTGCCGTACAATGTTGCCGCCTATGCCGACTCGACTATTTAAAAATGGCATGTCGAAACTCGCTACCTGCGACGTCGGTGCACCTTCCAATCCTATCCACTGACTTCTATGAATCGCTGTCAAACAAGGCATTCCATTGCTCCCGGCATAAGCCGCATTGTACCGCAGTTTATTGAACATGAACTGCGTGTACTGCTCGTCCTGTTGCGCCAGTAAGGAAGTGAGACTTCCTAGTAAGAGGGTGATTAGTATATATTTTTTCATGTAATCGGTTGTTTTTTTAAGATCGCTTCACTTCTAGATACTAGACGATAGACTTTAGACAGAGTGTCGTTGCTTGGCGTTTTGAATTGTTGAATTAGAAGAAATTTCTTGTCAATAAGTAGTTTTCTTCAGATGAAGATATTATTCATTATACATAATAGTCTAACATCTAATGTCTATCGTCTAAAGTCTCTATCACCTCTGTATCAATACATACCCACTCAAAGGACGACTCCCATCCATAAAGCGTAGGACATAATAATAAGTACCATCCGGCAAATCTTCGCTATTGTAGGTGCCGCGCCAGTCATTCTGATAATTTTGACTGCGGAAGACTTCATCGCCCCACTGATTGAAGATGACGAGTTCGCTATCCATGAAGGTATCAGTATCGTTCAAGCATGGAATGATGAAACTATCGTTGATACCGTCTTCGTTTGGCGTAAAAATGGAAGGGACATCGCAAGCTTCTGTCGCGCCCACTTTGATGACCACCTCTGCTAAAGAACATTCGCAACCTGCGGTGCAAAGCTCATAAGAAAAGCCATCTATTCCTGCAAAATCACCATCGGCTTGATAGCGAAATACGCCGTCGCCTAGGGATTCTAGTGTACCATTGTTTGGTAAATCCATGACGACGACCGTGAAGGAAGCAGAAACCAAATTATCATTGTCTACAACATTGAGTTCAGAAGTCCCAGCAAAGTTGATATTGATGGTATCATTAGATGCCAATGCTAGCGGCTGATAATTGACGATGACGGTATCGCGAGACAGGTCGCCACACGCACCATTGTCGGCTGTCCATACAAAACGGTTTTCGCCTACTGCTAAGTTACATGCTAAAGTACCCGGGTCAGTCATGGAGTTAAAAGTCACTTCTTCATTTAAGCTCTGCCACTCTCCAACTCCAGAAGTCGGTTCTGTGGCACTCAAATTGACGCAGCCATCGCCACAGTCATTGAAGTCTTCCCCGGCATAAGAAAAGCCATTGGATACGACTACACTGAGTTCATCTGCCGCATCGCCACACGCGCCATCTAGCACTTCCCATGTAAAGAAATATTGATTACCGCCTTGTAGTCCGGTCACTTCTGTATTGGGAGCAAAGGCATCCGTGATGACGACACCGAGTGCGCGTTGTACGTCCGGTTGCACCCATCTGCCACGACCGACAAGCGGATTTTCTGCATTCAATCGGATGCTCGTCACCCGACAAGTATCTATATCCAAACCTGCATTGGCGATGCCACTTGGATTAACCAAAATCGTAATTGTATCTGTTGAATAGGCTTCGCAGGCGCCGTTGCTCAGTTGCCATTCAAAAGTATAAGTACCGCTTTTTTCTATACCAAAAATAGTCGTTTTTGGGTCATCAGGATTGGCAATAACAATACCGCTTGTATCTCCGTCTACTTGCTTCCATTCTCCAAAACCTATGGTCGGTGCGGCAGCATCTAGCTCCAAAACATCTGCTTCGCAAAGCGTCAAATCTTCTCCGGCATAAGCCGTATTGGCAGGAATGGTACTAAAACTCGCCATGGTCGGTTCGGAGCGTTCTGAGGTACAGCCATTGGCAGTAGCCGTTACGAAAAAGCCATAATTGCCTTCTCCATAATTATCAAAATCATCCAGATTGAATATCAAATCGGACACTTCCTCTGCAACGATATTAAAGTCTTGGTCAAACCAGGTATAGGTCGCATTTGCCGTGGAACTGACTGCCGGAACTGCCAGTCGCAAATTGGCGTCAGGTGTATCTATACAAATTGGACCATTGTTGACTGCCATAGGTGTATTCGGAATGGGATTGACGAGGACTTCTTCCGTGGCTGTCGGCGATTCGCAGCCGTTGACGATGGCTTTCACTCTAAAGGTACCACTGTGGATACTCGGAATGGCATTGGCGAAAGTCGGATTTGTGCTACTGGCTGTGATGCCGCCCGGTCCTTCCCACATATATCTTGCGCCTTCAATAAAGTCTGCTTCTAGCGATAATTGCTCGCCTTCACAAACTGGACTATTACTAGTCGCCATGATTTCGGGTACGATATTGATGTCAATCGGAATTGTACCGGACAGTCGCGACTCACAGCCGTCGATGCGGACAGAGACAGCATATTCACCATCGTTATTGATATTGGCACTATTGATGGTAAGTGTTGGCACATTGGTCGTGACTGTCCCGATAGGTGTCGACCAAAGGTATTCTACACTCGTCCCAGAATAAGCCGTCGTACTCAAAGTAATGATGTTACCCTCGCAGAAGGGCGGTAATGTTGTTTCGCTCAATTGCGGCGCGACAGGTGTCTCCGGCGCATCGGTGATTTTGACGGTCGTCGTTTCTGTGCTTGAACTACAATCATTGCCAGTACTCACAAAAACACTGTAATCGCCGCTATCATCTTCTGTCGCATTTGGAATTTTTGCAATGCTGTCTCTAGAAGTATAATCATTTGGACCTACCCAACGATATTCATAGCTGCCATCGTCAGGTGGAAAGACCGTTACAAATAACTCCACATCCGTCGGGCTGGTAAAGCATTCCGAACTAGCGGTATTGCTGACGCCTGTGACGCGTACATTTTGTTTGACGCTGACATCTACTGTTTGTGTATTGATGCAGCCTGCGTTGGTGGTGATGCGACACTCATATGTACCTGTCCTACTCGCACGAATGTTATTGACCAATGGACTTTGACCGACGGCAAAGTAGCCATCTGGTCCATTCCATTCGTAAATCGCGCCATTGATCGTCGGAGAGGCATTCAGTTGTAAATCCTCGCCTTCGCAGATTGGATTTGGATTGGCGGAAACAGCCAGCATAGGCGTCGGATTGATATTGACTTGTAGTGGATCAGATAGCTCAGAATCACAACCGCCTTGCGTCACAAATCCGCGCCAAGGTCCGGATAAATCAACCGTCACGTTATCTACTTCTAATTCATTGGTAGCTGTGGTGCGCTCTCTTCCAGTCGGCTCTATCCAGCGATAAACACTAGCATTTGGGACATTCATTCTTAGGGTCACGGTATCGCCTTCACAGCGACCGCCTGTAATGCTCAAATTGGGGGTCTGTGGTTGTGGACGAACTGTGACGACAACATTGGCAGGCTGTGACTGACAGACGCCTCTTTTGATGACCAAACTGTAAACACCATCGTCATTGACAGTTGCATTGTTGATGACGGGCGGAATCTGAGTTGTCGAAAAGTAACCATTCGGACCTCTCCATTCATACATCAAATCTGTACCGGAAACGAAAGTACCGAGTTCGATAGATTCGCCTTCACAGATCGGGTCAGGATTGGGGTCGATGACGACGGCGACGGGCTGTTCTAGGACTTCCACCATTTGCACCATAGAAGGAGAAGACTCACAGCCATCTACTTCGACGATAACATAGAAATTTTGGTCACCCAAATCAAGCGGCGCACTCAACATCAAAGCTGGCGTAGTCGTAGAACCTAGCAAGGCGCCATCAGACAGCATGCCACGATACCACTTGTAGACGACTTCTACATTCTGTGGCGCAATGGACGTACTCAGCACCAAATCTTCTGACGAACAAATCTGCTCCGGCACGACCAAGTCCGGCGTGACTGGAATATCATTGACCGCTACTTCTACGATGCCTGTAGCGGTACAGCCAGTGATGCCTGTGACCGTCACTTGATAAGAACCTGCATTATCTTCGTCTATATTTGGGATGATGGGATCTTGCTGGTTGGAGACAAATCCATTCGGTCCTTGCCAAGCATAAGTATACGCATTGTTACCGCTCGTAATAGGCGGTGTGGCAAACAAATAAAGCGTATCGCCACCGCAAGGCGGGATAAAATAAGTCGGTTCGGGATTTTCGGTGATGATGCGCACAGGTGCTTCACAGGTATTGGTGTTACCAGATTTGTCGATGATCGTTAGCGTTACATTGACCATATCACTTCCAGCAAAACTACAATCAAATACATTTGGAAAGACAAAAGCACTATCAATGCCACAGTTATCTGTACTTCCAATATCTAAGTCAATCACTTGTAAAGTATCTGCATCCACACCAGAAGGATTGATGGAAACGGTTGTCCCTGTGCAACGCACCACAGGATCTTCTTCATCAATGACCGTAACCATATAGGAGCAAGTATCACGATTGTTATTGGCATCAGAGACGACATAGAAAACTTCCGTTTCGCCTACATCAAAGGCAAGTTCTGTAGCAGCGGCTGTACCATCTGTAATATTGGGTAGAATGGTGGTCGCGCCTGTTGCAAAATACTCGTACTGCGTATTGTCGTAGACCAGAGTGGCAAACAACTGGCTGCTGCCGTCAGAGTCGCCATCTTCGTTGATGTTGTCTAGGCTACAAGGATTGACACCGTCACCAGAACCGCCAGGAGGAATAGGAATTGCACCATTAGAAACTGCTCTGATCTCAATTTGTCCGTCGGCTGCCCATTGGTTATAGGTCTCTGTTGGAATCGTAAAAGTGGCAGTGCTGAAGTTGTCGCAATCGCCGGGCGTCACATTGGGTTGTCCCAATGCAGTAAATCCAAGTGGCGCATTTTCTTCTCCAAAAATATTGAAAAACGCATTGCCGTCGTCTATGTCGCCTTTGAAAGAAATCACCAATTCGACATCATTGAGTGCATTGGCTGTTAAGCCTTCAAATAGGAAGGTTTCATTATCTGCCAAGTAATCGTTCAAGTCGGGGTCAAATGTAAAAGTCACAAAGGCATTCGCAGAATCGGCGGGCAAAGTCACCCGATTGATGCTGCCTGTTGTACAATTGTCTGTAATGACTTCTGGCAAAGGCAGTCGCAAACTTGCCACACAAGAATCCGTCCCGATCATCAAAGTCGTATCCGATGGACAAACGATGGTCGGTGGCTCTAAATCTTCTACTTCTACACGGAAAGAGCAAGTGCCTGTGTTGCCGGAACAATCTGTGGCAAAGTAAGTCAAGGTATTGATGCCCGCATTGAAGTTTTCAAAGACGGGCGTTTCGAGTAAAAAGGTCTGTCGCGCACCATCATTGATGCTGTACTCGTAGACCATATCGCTGGGCGAAAGCGTCGTGAAGGAAAGCGTCGCATCGACTTCGGAGCCGCCACAGATGTCATTGACAGAAAAGCGTCCTGGCTGTCCTTCGGGAATATTGGGTTCTAAAAAGAAGGTGACTTGCGAGTTGCTTCCGGCATATTCGTTGATTTGTTCTGCTGTGATATTGGTAAAAATGGTCTGAGAAGAGCCGCAAGAACCATCCACATTCTGAGTACGCCCGAGCACGATACCATCCTCCGTTAAGATATTCAAAAACTCAGGGGCTTGATCGCCATCTACATTATTGAGATTGATCTCTAAGCGTACATCAGCATGAGCAAAATTACTAGATGGATTGACTGGAAAACTTAGGCGAACGGTATTGACTGGCACGTCTCGATTGTTGGGAGCATCAGAAGCAATGGTTTCATTGACAGTAACTTCATAACTACTCAAAAACGTACCACAGCTTTCGATGACAACTGGAGGCGGCAATCTAAAACTGGCAGTACATTCGCCATCGCCACTTTGCAAAATCGTATCCGGTGGACAGTAGGCAAAAGTAGGCGCAACGTTGTCGGTGATGCTAAACAATGCGGTGGTCATGCTGGCATTCCCACATTCGTCCTGCGCCACAAAGTCTACAGCTCGTTGCTGATAAATATTCAGTTCCGCATCAAAGCAACCTTCCGTTGGTAGCGTAGCTGGCTCAGTCGTACCGCTATTGAAGGCAAACCAAGTAATGTTTTCGGCATTGGTGCAATTATCGGTGGCAATGGCGTTTCCATTGGCGGCTATCCACTCTTGAAAACGCGTCGCCACGGAAGCGGTATCGCTACAACTGACTGTTTCGTCCTGTGCAGGTGTTCCGAAAACTGGTGGCTCGTCATCTACGATACTAATGAGTTGGACTTGCTCGTTGACATTTCCGGCGGCATCAATTGCTCGCCAAACGCGCTGTACTGCTCCTCCACTCTCGCAGCTACCCGTCGTAAAAATATCTTCATAGGTGACTTCCGGTGCGTCGTCGCAGTCATCAGATACATCAGTTGGTTCTCCTGTGACGCTCAAATCTGCTATGTCGCCACAGTCCGTTGTCAGATCCGCAGGAACAGTAAAACTAGGTGGAATGGTGTCATTAATGGTGATGAGTTGGACTTGTTCGTTACTATTGCCGCAGACATCTTGAGCTGTCCAGATACGCTGCAATTGATTATTGACGATTACGTCTTGGAAACTTATCGTCGGCTCAATGTCGCAGTCATCTGTTAGGTTGGTCGCATCACCTGTGATATTTAAGTCATTGATGTCGGCATCACATTCCAAGAAAACATCGGCGGGTACGGTGAAAGAAGGCGGAAGTGTATCGATCAGTAGGATGGTCTGCGTGCCCATTTTGGCATTGCCACACTCATCTATGGCTGTCCAAGTCCGAATCACTCTCAAATTGTTACAATCTATTTCATCATCTTCCTCTATGTCTTCTTGAAACAAGATTGTATCAACACCTGAGCATAAATCTGTTGCCGTCACATCTGGCACTTCAGGTAAAGAAAGTGAGCAGCCTAATTCCAAATCTTGCGGTAAATTGTCAAATTCCGGTGCTTGGTCATCGACGAGCGTATAGTCGGCTGAGATGGTCGTCATATTGCCACAAAAATCAATTAAGGAAAAAGTGACCGTCAAAGTGGCACAAGTATCCCATCGCCCCGGCGCGTCATCTATGATTCTTTCTATAGCACAATCGTCTGAGGCGTTGATGAGTAAAGCATTTTGCTGGCTGCGTACCCAATCTTGTAAATCGCTGTTACCACAAGTTTCTGTAATGTCTTCCACAATATGCGTGCTTGTGGGAGGCGTGACATCAGCAGTTGCTTCTATGCGCTGAGTAAATACAGTCTCATTGCTAGCTGCATCTACGGCGGTCCACGTTCTGATAATCACGCCACCTTGACAGATGCCGCCGACTGCGGTTGTGTCGTCTACTGGGAAAACACTCAAACTACCATCACACTCATCTGTAGCAGTGAGTGGAAACGGATCAGGAATGTTGCCTGCACAGACATTAATAAGGGTGTCCGGTAAGGGTAGGTCGAATACAGGAGCTATCTGATCGGGGGCGCACTGAGACCAAAGAGCAGTCATACAGTAACAACAAACAGAAAGCGTAAGTAGAATTCTACTCATTTGAGTTTTCATTTAAATGATCGGCAATGGGTTGGGTCGACAACGAATATATGATACTTTGTGCTGTTGTCACATCATATGGTATCGACAAAACACGTCTAGAACGAAATGTATCTCTCATTTCGTTTTCGCATCAAGCAGACCGCTGTGAGTTTAATGTAATTATTTCACCTCGGACAAATAATGCTCTATATCAGACTCATAAGTTTTAGAAAAGCACAAGTATGGGTAAGCTCAAAAGGAATACAAAGATACGTGAAATATCTATCATTGTAATTTCCTTCTTCGAGTTTAATCTGCTAGGCGTAGTGCGAGTGATTAGGTTCAGATGAATCGAAGGTATAACGCTAAATTGCTGTTCTCTAATATACTTCTTTGGCGTTAAAAAGTTGTTGTATCACGCCATATTTGTATGAAACTAGATAGCGCTGAGTTATAAGCTGCTCCCAAAACCATTATTTTTGTAAAAACCGCTGTATGAAAATTGTCAATCCACTGTATGATTATGCATTCAAGTATTTGATGCAGAACAATCGAATCGCTAAGAAAGTGATTGCGACGCTTTTGGATTGCGAAGTACCGGAGCTAAGCATCGAGCAACAAGAAATGGTGGCGGTAGACGAAGCAAACGGTTTTAAGATGTTTCGATTGGATTCTAGCGCGGTTATTGTAGATGAGAGAAGCAACAAACAGAAAGTCCTCATTGAACTTCAAAAATCTAAACTACCGACCAATAAACTTCGATTTCGTACCTATTTGGGAGAAAGTTATTTGAAAAAAGAGGTATTCGTCAATAAATTGGGGCAAGAAGAAAGCAGAGTTTGTCCAATATCTACTTATTGGGCTATAATGTAGTCGATATATCCTATCTCATATCCTATCTCGCCGTTAGTATTGACAATAAGATCACCAATATTGTCACCAAAGAAGAAGTCGAGGTGCAGAGCGATTTTGTTGACCTACTGACACACAAAACAAAAGTCATACAGATCAGGCGGCTAACCGACGATCGCCGCACGCGCTTGGAGCACTTTTTGACCCTATTCGATCAAGCGCAAGCTACACCTGAGAATCGCTATATCTTAGAATTATCAGAGAGTCCGAAAGGATTCGATGATGTAGCTAAATACCTGAGTGGTGCCGTCCATGACGAAGAAGTCAGAAGAAACCTGAGAGGAGAGTAAGAAATAGACGAAATTTTTAGAAATCAAGAAGCAGAGCTGGCGTACGCTCAAGAGCAAAAAGAGAAGGCTGAGGCGCGTGAACAACAGGCGAAGCAGTAAGTAGCGAAAGAAAAACAAAGAGCAGAGAATGCGCTACAACAAAAAAAGTCCATGCAACTTCAACTCGCCAAATATATGCTGCAAAATGGAGCTTCTATAGCCGACGTCGTAGAGCAAACTGACCTCACAGAAGCTGAAATCCGCCAGCTTCAATAATCGTTATATTCAATTATCAGATTCTTGGACTTAACTTCCCCACATTTCTACTGTTGTAGTGCAAACTCAAACATCATGCAGCAACAGTGGAAATTGCTCATAGAGCATCTGTATCAAGATTTCATCGACTTTTTCTTGCCAGATTGGACGGATAAAATAGACTTCCAGCGTCCGGCTACTTTCTTGCGATTGCCAGAACGAGTTGTTTTATCGAAGCCAGAAGCGCATCAAGAAAATCTGGTCATTGGGACGCGCTTTCGAGATCAAGAAATGGCACTCTTGCTGCTTTGTCTAGAAAAAACGGGCTATGATAATGTAGTATTTAGCCAGCAATTATTTCAAGATTTTGTGGCGGTGAGAGAGGAAGTAGCGTACAAGATTCCGACGACTATTTTGACCATTTTTCTCGCCAATTCTGTCCCAGCGCGCTACGAACAGCATGAGTATGAATTTGCGCAGACGCGATTACAATTAGACTTCCAGAAATACGTGGTCCGCGAACAATATCTAGATGATCTTTGGGAAATGGTCAATCCCATCGCTTTTGCCGTCGCTGCTTGTCGCCTACAACTCGAAAATCAGCGACACATACGCGGTCGATTGGAGAGCAAAAAGGTGATCGCTGAAAAACTTTTCAAACGCTACATACGGCAACGCATCAACTTAGATGCTGTCCTCGTGCTACTTTCGTTTATTGATACGACCATTGATTTGCCGACAGAAATAGAGACAATTTATAGAGACGAAATGCGTGCTTTTGTGGCTAGTCAGTCACTGATTCCAAAAAGTGGTTTGGAGCAGTTGTTGCAGCAGTTTCCGACCACTTGATAGCTACAAAGTTTGTGTGAACTGAATGAGTGTCTCATTTAGATTTTTGATCGCCAATCCTAGCTGCCACTGATCGCGATTGCGTGGTTTGACATAGTTGGAGATGGCTCTGATTTGCAAAAATGGAATCTCTTGCTGTAGCGCAGCATAGAAAAAAGCTACTCCTTCCATACTTTCTACATCGACAGCATAACGACGCTGTATAGCTGCTATACTAGCGGCACTGCCGTGCACTTTATTGACAGTGAGTCCATGGACTTGTGGCAAGAAATGATACGCCATCGCGCCTTCATTGAGCAGTCGCCCATTTTGAAAAGAGGAAGCATCAGCAGCGATCAACTTTAAGTCATCATGAATATCCAAAAAGCTGCCATCTTGATCCTCTGCCCCTAAGTCACCGAACCGCTCTGACACCACATTCACAACTGTTCCCAACGCTAATTGCTGATCGAAAGCTCCTGCCACACCTGCATTGATGAGCAAATCAAAAGTCTGATGTGATAAGACAACACCGAGTGCATAAGCAGTGAGCATCTGCCCGACTCCAGTGATGAGCAACTGAATGTGTAGGTTCTCTTTCTGGAATTGATTTTCCGATATTTGCTCAAAATGAGTCACTAAATATTCTCGAAGCGGCGCAATTTCAAACGGCGTAGCCGCCACGATAAGTACTTGCATATTGAGTAGTTTTATTGGTCAAAAATCTAAAAAAGGCGACACATATTTTTCTATCTTATTAGATTTTTTGATATTTGTTTGTCCTGATGTCACAAGGATATGTAATATATGAAAGCGAGTTCTATCTTATCTTGCACACTACCGCTATCAATAACTGTCGCTTCTCTCAGGCGACCACCTTGCTTTCTAAGATAAAACTAAAACAAGTTATGAAACTCTATCAGCTTACAACCATTGTCAGTTTATTTCTATTGTGCTTTTTTCTGGAAGGTCAAGCTCAGTCTCTGCACATCATGAATGCCTACCGGCACTACAAGTTCAAGGCGGCTACCAACTATCACGATTTGCTTTTTTTGGTGCGCAATAGTTTGGACAAAAAGGTGGAAGGCGACGCCTATTTGATGGATTGGGAAGGTGCGCTCCTCTTCGTAGACGATGATGAGGTGTATAGTGTGAGCGCGCGTTATCGTGTACTAGATGACGAGTTTCAGATCGATCTAAACGGTCAAACGAAAGCCATTTATGCGCATCTGGTCAAAGGCATTGTTTTTAAAGATCGTATTTTCGTTTCGGGCACAGAGTTGCGTTCGGATGGGCAACTCAACGGATTTTATGAGTTGCTAGTGAATGGTGATAGACAGTTGCTCAAGAAATATACAGTTACTCAAAAAGTCAGGAAAGATGGCGTCACTGAGATAGGTAAAAAGACAGTATCTTATCATTTTCGTAGCCAAACCAGTTTTGTAGAAGCCATTGCAGACTATCATCAGCAGCCGCACGTAATATTTGAGGATCATCAAAAAGTAGCTAAGCTCTACTGGAAGTCCAATCACCTAAACATCA
This sequence comes from Bacteroidota bacterium, assembly GCA_038749535.1. Taxonomy (GTDB): domain Bacteria; phylum Bacteroidota; class Bacteroidia; order Chitinophagales; family Saprospiraceae; genus JAAUTG01. The sequence continues at coordinate 4,817 of JBCDHX010000014.1, read as the reverse complement.
AAAAAGAAGCAGATTTACGTCAGTATTTTGAATATTTCAATCGCTGATTTCGATGTAAAACAAATACTTTTGTGTGGACGTTCAAAGGGAAAATAAAATAGACGGAACAGATGAAAACGATATTGACCACGCTGCTACTATTGAGCGGTTATGCTTTATTTGGACAAAATGAAAATAACTTCTCCGCACAAGTCAGCACCGATTCTGTTTTGTTTGGCAATTACTTCAAATTGACTTTTAGTCTAGAAAACGTCAATAGCAAAGACTTTCAAGCTCCTGATTTTGAAGAATTTAAGATTGTCTCTGGTCCGCTTTCATCTTCTCGCACGACCATCATCAATGGCGAGCGCTCACAGTCCACCAGCTACACGTACTACCTCTCTCCCAATGACATCGGTACTTACTATGTCGCACCTGCTACGGTCGATGTAGATGGCGAAATTTGGTCATCCGAACCCATCGAAATCCACGTCTATCCCAATCCTGACGGCATCGTTCAAAAACCTGAAGAAGCAAAGACCAATTCGCTATTCGACAATTTCTGGTATCAGGAAGATCGACCGATCAGAAAAGCTGCACCCAAAGTCAAAAAGAAAAAACGTCTTACCAAACGAATTTAACTATCCTCAGAATCTACATCGTATGCGAATAGTATTGGTCTGTCTGGCACTGTGTGCAATCTCCGGTTTGATCGCACAGTCGGCTGCTGTTCGCGTAGAAGACATCAGTATAGCAGGCAACGAGCGCACGAGAGACTACATCATCCTACGAGAGCTTAATTTAAGTGTGGGAGATACGATCATCATAGCTGATAGCAGCCAAGTCCTACAACAAAACAAAAACCAACTCCTCAATACCGGACTTTTTGCCGATGCTGATCTATTCTTTGCTACTGATGCGGTGACGGCGACCACTCGCCTTCACGTCAAAGTCAAAGAAAATCTTTTTGCGTTCCCTTACGCCTTTGTTGACCTGATTGATAGAGACTTCAATGTCTGGTGGAAGGTTCATAATTTTGCGCTAGAGCGCACGCTACCTTACGTTGGTTTCAAACATCTGAATCTGACCGGACAGCAAGACGAATTGTCGCTTGCCTTTCAGGTTGGATTCACCGACAAGGTCAATTTTCAAAATACGTTTATCCGAAAAGTACAAGTAGCGTACACGTCTCCCTACATCAATCGGGCACAAACGATGCAACTGACGGGTGGCTTTTTCTTCACACGTGATCGCATCGTTCGACTGAATACCATTAACAATAGAGATACTTTTATTACGAGCGAAGAGACATCACTTTTGGAACGGACATTGGGCCGTGTGGGCTGGAGTTATCGACCTCAATTGTTTGAATCACATACGCTAGAATTGACTTTTCGAGATCGGCACGTGGCAGAGCAGATCATCAATCAAAATGAAGCCTACTTTGGTCATCCCGACCAAGATCGACAGCGTTTTTTGTCTTTGGAATATCGCTTCGTTTCAGATCGTCGAGACTTTCAGTTGATGGCAAAAAGAGGCTACTACTTCGAGGGTGGTATCGCCAAGGAAGGATTTGGGTGGTGGAATGAGCGCAATGCTCTACTGTTGGATGCAGAATATGCGCACTACTTTACATTGAGTCCAAAGTGGTCGCTGGAAACAGTTGGCAGCATTCGCACGAATTTGCTGCGCTCGGATATCGACTATTATAACCTTCCTGTCGTAGGCCCCAAACCGGAAGTTGTACGCGGCTACATCACATATCACGTGCGCGGTAGTGATTTTGTGTACGGCAAATCGAGTTTTCGATACGAATTGTGGAACAATCAGCTAAATTTAGGTTTCTTACCTTCGTCTGTTGGTCAATACAGAGATTTGCCACTAGCAGTTTATTTAAAAGTCAACAACGATATGGCTTACGTACGTACCATCGATGCTGAACCGACCAATTCCTTGAGCAATCGCTTGTTGTATGGTGGTGGCGGCGGTATCGATTTGGTCATTGCCAATACATTTCGACTAGAACTAATGCTCAATACTAACTCGCTAGGCGATCGACGGTTTTCATTTCATACTTATTTCCCGTTCTAATGCAAGTAGTCATTTACAGCCAAATTCTTAAAAAGGACGACATTCCTTATGTGCAGCGCGTATTCGACTGTTTGCAAAAAGAAGGGATCAATGTCTATGTACACACGCCTTATCTGGAGCAGTTGCATGGTCGTATTTTGTTCAAAAAAGATGTCGCACCCTTCGACAATTATCTCGATTTCAGTGTCAAAAAAATAGACTTCGTAATTACACTCGGCGGTGACGGTACCATCCTCAATGCACTCACTCTGATACGCGGTACGAATGTGCCTATTCTGGGCATCAACTTAGGCAGGTTGGGTTTTTTGGCGAGTGTCGAGAAGACGAAAATAGAGCAGAGTATACAGTTGATGAAGCAAGGTTTGTATCGCATCGACGAACGAAAATTGTTGTATTTAGAAAGCAATAATTCACTCTTCGAAGACCTCAATTTCGCACTCAATGACTGCACCATCTTGAAGCGCGACACCTCTTCTATGATTACCATCCATACTTATATCAATGGTGCGTATCTCAATTCCTACTGGGCAGATGGATTGATTATTTCTACACCTACTGGCTCTACTGGTTATTCACTGAGTTGTGGAGGACCTATCATTTTCCCCAATTCCGGTAACTTCGTCATCACGCCTGTCGCGCCACACAATATGAACGTACGTCCAGTCGTCATTTCCGATGACTCGATTATTTCTTTTGAAGTAGAAGGACGCGCCAATAACTTCCTTTGTACGCTGGACTCTCGCTTCCGTACCATCAACTCATCTTATCAACTAGCCGTCCGTAAAGCTGACTTTTCTGCCCGCTTGGTTCGCTTTGATGATACGGTCTTTCTGTCTACATTGCGCGAAAAGCTGGCATGGGGTGTCGATCAGCGCAATCATTAGTCACTCCGGACAAAGGTGTTCTGATTTTTACTATTCTTTGCTAGCTTTGCGACCAGATTTGAAAAATGTGCTTTGCATTGATGAGGTAAGTAGGTGAGGGTAAATAAGTTTCCTTCTTGACCGAGCAGATTTTCTGTTTAGATGAACTTGTCCCGCTTGCGGGAGGCGAAAAACGTAGGCGATGCCTTCCGAGGAGTCGGAACAAGTTATCGGCGAGGCTCCTCAACGAAATATGAGCGGAAAAGATGCCGTCATAGAATCGGAGATTATATGCCCTCAACTACTTAATCACAATTTGGAGCTAAAAAAATAAACAGATGCGATATTTGATCTATAGTTTGCTCATGATGAGCAGTTGCTGGATGGCGTGTGGAGGAAGCGGAGCAGCACCCATGAGTAAGAACTATATCGTCGATACTTGGAATGTAGATAACCAGACCATCTACTTCCGTGGTGATAGCACCATGATGATTTTGACGCCCACACTTGATGACAGTACTAGTCAGACGCGAAACGACACAATGATGGCGTATTATAATTTCGCGCCGGACTCTACGCCCACACAACTCGATATGCACATCTATACGGGTGCGCTGAGTGGTATGCACTTATTTGGGATCGTAGATCAAGTGCATCAGGATACGTTTCGTCTAGTAGCGACCAAAGGATTCGAGGGGCAAGCAAGTAAGTATCGACCTAAAGATATGAGTGCTGGTAGGGTGGTGACTTATGCTAGAGTGAAATAATGGAGTCGCATTTTGATGATATAGATTGTGATCTACACGTAGCCATTTCGTCTGACATTCGCGAAGGGAAAAGGGACATCTGGTATTTCTTTTCCCAAGAACGGGCACAGTTGCGCCCATTCATCTCCACCACATATATTTAAAATAAGCAAATCTTCTGGTCGATCTTGAAAGTAAGTCATCACCGCTTCGTGATGGCGGTCATAGGCATCACTGAATTTCATTTCGTTGAATTTGATGCTCCGATAAATGACTTGGCGTAGTTTGATGACTTTCAGGGGTAGTCGCCAAATCGGTTTGGAAAAGCGTGGATATTTTTCGCAAGATGCCAACCAGCTCGTTCGCTCTCGAATGGTATAAATGAACTTGGAATTGGGAAATCGTTGATCGTAAGCTTTATAGAAAGGAATAGTCGGAATATCTGTAAAAGCTTGATAATCTTGTAGTTGTACTTCTCGAATGCCTTTCAGCCGATGTGGTGTATACGCCAAAGAAGGAAAGTCTTTGGTAGGAATGTCGAGTTGTCGCAAGGCACATGCCAGGCTAGTAGTGGCAGTTTTGGACAGTCCTATGCCGAATATCTTATTGGTCGATTGCATGGGGTAAAGATAAGCATACCGAACACCAAACTGTAGAGTTTGCTATTAGACTTGTTACGTCGCATCTCGATTGACTACAACGGGCAAATTTCATTCTGTTCTGTGTTAAAATTTTTAGCTGTAGCTAGGCTGTGCCGAAAAATTTTGCCTTATCCAAAATAAAATTTGCTCCGCTTCGCCATAATCAGCTACGACGCAACAAGTCTATTCGATATGCTGTGGTTATACGCCTGTTCTTTTCTATTCCACTTGTAGTTGCTTCGTAAAGGCTCTACCTGCTTGCTCGATGCGCACAAAAGTCATACCGGACTGCTGTGGCAAGTCGATCATTTGGTCGTAGTTGCCATCAAAGTCCTCTAGCTGCTGCTCGAATAATATAGGCTCATAGGAGAATGTTGTGGAGATCAAAGAAATTCGATCAAGACCCTAGTACGAAAGGCTTGAAAATCTCTGTATCCAAAAGCCCTACGTTTCATCATTTTGATTTTATTATTGATTCCCTCGACGATTCCGTTGCT
>JBCDHX010000013.1:0-60831 GCA_038749535.1 Bacteroidota bacterium | reverse complement strand
GCCCGCCCAACTGACAGGTCAATATTTTACCTATCTTTATTACTACGTATATCATTGGTGCTTAATGCTTGGTTTCATACAACATTAAGCACTTTTTTTCGCTTCTTCCCTTTTCTAAATGTTTTGTCACCTAGAGTGTGAAAATTCATAGAAATTATTGGCATCTTCTGTCAAAAATGAGTGTACATCATAGAGGGTTGCAGAATCGCTCAATTGAGCAGTCAAGTAATATGCTTTTCTTTTATTATCGAAATTGTATTGCTTTACTTTTAGATCAGAAGCAGTCTCAACAGTATCTTTTTGAATGATGTCCATATACAACTCATGCAATTCATCAAGATTGAGTTCATACTCTTCTTTGCTAAATGTTTTCCAAATGAAAAAGCCGCTATTATTTTTATCTAACCGACTATAGAATGATGCTTTACTTTGAGGTTTTACTTCCCAATCTGATGGAATGCTCAAAGTGGCAGAACTAATCGTATCTTGATAAATGACCCAATCAACTTCATAAGTACCCTCCAATAAGGCTAGAGTAGATTTTCCATAAGTGTAGCCATTTTTGTCTCGGTTCAGTAGGTTAATCCATCTTTCTTCAGGCTCAATTTGAATGAAATTTACGGATTGAGGTGGCTCGGTAAGAACAGAATCTTGTCCACAAGACCAAGCGAAGATGATGAAGATAAATATGATTTTTTTGAGCATGAAGTTGATTTTTCGATTAGAATTTTCTAAGCAAGTCAATCGCTGAACGCGAGCCTGAATTTTGCAAGAGGCGGTAAATCGTAGCTGTTGTCTCAAAATTCAACGAGTGACAACTACTCAAAAATCTCCCTCAAAACAAACGAAAACCCTTCCAATACTCTGGACTGAACTTCCTCCTCAGCCTGATACATCCGCTCCAATTTCAGTTCTCGCTCCTCATTGATATACTGCGCGAGCGTCTCTTTATCATAGTCGATTGCCCAATATTCTAGAACGTTGTATTTTCCGTAGATGTCTTTTTTGTCTTCTAAGTCATGCTTTTTATTAGAAGATAAGACTTCTACAATCAGATCAGGTGCGCCGTGAATAAATCGTTGGATAATATTGATGCGCTCATTTGAAATGAATAATAGATCTGGTTGAAAGATATTCTCTTCATCAAAATGAACATCAAGCGGAGCGAATCTTACTTGACCTATTTTATACTTTCTCACGAATGAAGCTACAAGAAAGTTGAGATCACCTAATATTTGTTGATGTTTGTCTAAAGGAGAAGCCATAAATACTAATTGACCATTGATAAGTTGATAGGGAGCATTGAATGGTAAGAGTTGATAGTCTTCATTTGTATAAGTCTGACTATCATGGTCAATACGTGTAATGAAATACTGCTCCTCGCGCTCGAAAAAGAGTTGACTACCGATCAGCAGATAATCTCTCCCTTTTAGCATTTGACCAAATATTTCCTTGTCCAATGAGGCATTCCCATTTACTGTCGTTACAGGTACGATGACTTGATCTAATGAATGAGTTGTCGTTGTCATGATCTCGATTTGTGTGTAAAGATGACGATTTTTGGATGGAAAGTCAATCGGTAACCAAGTCATCCACTGAACACCGGTCTGACGCTTTCAAGCAACATGGAAGCAGCAGATTCCATCAACAGCCCAATAGTTTTGGCAGCAAGGTAAGCAGATATTTGTTTACTCATATACATATATAGTACACTACCAATCAGCAACTTTTAGTTTCCAGCTTTCATTATAAAGTGCCATACAGAGAAGAGTAAATTATCTGCGTCAAGATTGCTGCTATTCTGCTGTCAATAAGATGAAAGGCAAGTGCCAGTATGAAGCTACGATGAACGAGAAAAACAGAACATCTATGTCTCCGTCGGGTTCTAACAGTAAATTTATCAAATAAAAAATCACCACGAAAAATGGATAAGCAGAACCAGATATTACAGAAATTGACATATGGATTCTATGTTGTTACTGCCCTGAAACCGGGAGAAGAACTGAAGACGCGTGATAAAGATTTTATTGCCGCCGGTACGATCAACTGGCTGACACAAGTTTCTTTTGAGCCACCTATGGTCGCCATTGCTGTCGATATGCAATCTGACCTCAACGAAACCATCGACCACAGCGAGCATTTTACCGTTCACATTTTGTCAGCAGCACAGGAAAGCTGGATTGAGAAATTTGGTGGTGATTCTACTATAGAAAACGGTAAAATCAATGGCGTCGAATACATCACTAAAGACAACGAACTCATTCTACATGGGACGATCGGACATTTTACTTGTAAGATAGACAAGAACAAAAGCATCAGCGCGGGCGATCATACCGTCCATGTCGGCGAAGTTATTTCGGTACATCTAGAAGACGAATCTGCTACGCCAATCTGCACCAAAGAAAAGCAAATGCAGTACAAGCCTGCTCATGCGGAAGCTTGATTTTTCATCTGTGAGTTATAGAAAGAATCAAGGAAACTGCTGGAAGCTGATTGTCTGACCTGTTTTACAGTTAACGTTCCATATTTTACATTTCCTTATCGAAGCGCACGACAAAAAGAGTTGAATGTCACCATGTTCAACTCTTTTTTTATGCACCCACTTTCAGCAGTAATCACTTGACAATCCATCGGTTATACCTATCCCAAAATCCTTATCCTCTATCTTCTTTGCGACAAACGGCTACCACAGTCGGTGAATATCAAAATTTCACTATTTTTGGCTGATGATGAATACGCAATATAAAGGCGTGTTTTCTACGTTTAGCTGTAAACCTTTCCAGTCCCCTTTTTTGTCAATAACCAAGCTATAAATACAACGCTGCTAATGAGAATTTTTCAACTCCTGATTTTGCTATCCACCCTTTTGACCATCAACTTGCACGCTCAAGCACCCGCCAACGATGAATGCAACAACGCCATCAACCTCGGCACCGCACCCATCTGCGACCGAGACGCGTTATTCATCAATGTAGATGCGACCACTTCCAATGTCGTTGCGCCCGACTGTTTCAATGGGGCACAGCGCGATGTTTGGTTTACCTTTAGAACGGCTGCCAATATCCGCGACTATGTCATCACAGTACGTGGGGAAGATGGAGCAGATGGTACAGCGGCGTTGACCAATCCGCAAGCGACGCTCTACAGAGGTAGTTGTGCTGGACCGTCTGAATTGGTTTGTGTCTCTGCTGAAAATGGCAGTAACGAACTCCGACTACGCGCTTCCAATTTATTGACCAATGTCACCTACACCTTGCGCATCAATGACTTCAGTGCGACCGCTACGCCCAACAGCGGCTTCTTTACGGTCTGTGTAGAAGAGTTCATCCCGGCGATCATTATGGGCGAAACCGCCAATACCAATGCGTGTAGCGGTACAGTACTAGATTCCGGTGGGGAAGATGGCAACTATGGCAATTTTGAAAATTCTACATTGACGATCTGCCCACAAACACCCAACTCTTGCATCGTTTTTGATGTCGTGGACTATCAAATGGAACTGGGTTTTGATATACTTTCCTTTTTTGCTGGCGACGATATAGAAGCGCCTTTATTGGCGAGGGTATCCGGCTCTAATTTTGGGCAGCCATTTCAAATACAAGCGAGCAGCGACTGTGTGACTTTACAGTTTGTTTCTGATGTTTCCACCACACAATCAGGCTTTGAAGTTAACTGGGAATGCCGCACTAACTGTCGCCCGACGAGCATCGACCGCTTGACGGTTGTCAACAATTTACCGTTTAACGGCAGCTTCAACTCCTGTGATGTGCCAGCTACTTTTGCAGAAACAGCCTGTGGGGAAGATGTCTTCCTCAATGGACCGGAAAAAGTATTCATTTATAACTCGCCCGGCGACCTTTGCGCCAACATCACCATCGAAAATGCAGAACCGAATACAGGCGTTTTGGTCTTAGACCGTTCACCACTTGACCCCGATGCCGTTTGCATCGCCGAAAGCGAGACTGGATTTATACAATCTGCCGATTTTCAGACAGCAGGGGATTACTACATCGTCGTCTCACAACCCTTCAACTGTGTCAATTTTGACATCAGTATAGAAGAAAGAGCTTGCATTTTATCGCCTGCTCTACTCAATGCGCTCTGTAATCCGCTCAATGGCTGCGTAGAGCAAGATGCAGGCGTTCCTTCTTCCTTTACTTTCCAAGATGGCTTCCAAGATGTGACTTTGGAAGAACGTACCAATTCTGGTTGCTGGCAAAATGAAGGCATAGAAGCTGACTTTTTCTGGTTTAGCATAGAAGCGCAAGCGGATGGGAAATTTGGATTTATTCTGGAAAGTGCAGATGAGCCGTCAGATATCGATTTCAATGTATGGGGACCTTTTACTGCCGATCAAGCGTGTAATGACAAGCAAGCCATCGTCGATGTGATCGAAAGTGAGCAACCCATCCGAAGCTCTTGGGCACCGACTGCCGGACCGACGGGATTGGCGGATGTACATCCGGTCTTTCGGACACAGGTACGTGACGAGTTTGACTGTTTTACGCCTTTCATTCCTAGCTTTTTGGGAGATGATTTTGTCAGACCCATAGATGCGCAAGAAGGAGAAGTGTACGTCGTTCTAATCAATGATTTTGGTAATGACATCGAAGGCAATAACATCTTGGTCGACTGGTCACCTTCTGATCGAGCCGTATTGGACAAACTGTCTATAGAAGTAAGTGCCGAAGACACAGAAATTTGTTTAGGTGAAAGCACGCAATTACAATTATCCGAAGGTATCGATAATGTAGAATGGTCACCTGCCAATACGTTGTCTTGTGATGACTGCCTCACGCCTATTGCTTCGCCAACAGAGACGACCATTTACAAAGCCATCGTCAAAGGCGTATGTACGACAGATACATTGCAAATCCAAGTAGATGTACTAGGTGTAGAATTGTCTCAAGATGTGACGGTTTGTGCCGGAGAAATGTTTGAACTGCAAGCAGGCGGCGATTTTGAAAGTGCGACTTATGAGTGGATTGCTCCGGACGGCATAGAACTCAGTTGTACCGACTGTCCCAATCCTACAGTGACCGCAGCAACACCGGGTGTCTACACCATCACTGTCAATCTAGATGCAGGCGAGTGTCCAGCAACCGATCAAATCACCTTGACTGTACTCGCAGCAGAAGCTCCAACTTTTAAAGTCGCGCCCGATCAAGGCATCTGTGAAGGAGATAGCGATATAGAACTCGGTGATCCCAACAACGATCCTACTTTGTCCTATGACTGGACATCTGTGCCGGAAGGCTTCACCTCTACCAACTTCAACCCAACGGTCAGCCCAACGGAGACGACGACCTATTTCGTAGAAGTCAGCAACGGCATCTGCCCGATTTCTTCCATTGATAGCGTAACCATCACCGTAGACGCGCGACCAATATTTAGTTTGATAGATGAACGAAATTTCTGTCAAGGCGATAGTATCATCTTGAGTGAAAGTACACCCGAAGACGGCGTTACTTACTTGTACGAAGGACCAACAGAAGGGGACTTTGTCGATGCGACAGATCTGAATACCGTAGTTGTACCTACGCGTAGTGGTACGTATGAATTGACAGCTACGCGAGGTGGTTGCGAAGTCACAGAAAGTGTCGAATTGGATGTCACGGAAATCGGAATTGACTTGCTCATCAGTGTGGATGGAGCAGAAGCGATGACAGATGATACGGTGCGGATTTGTAGAGGTTCTGAAATTATTTTCACGCCGGATGAAGAAGCAACGCTCCCAAGTGGTGTAGATATCAGATGGACATCTTCTGATGACAATTTCCAAGACACGCTGCTTACGTCCTTGACCGTCATGCCTGATCGAAATGTCAATTTTATTGCGACTGTCGAAAATATGGGCTGTATCAGAATGGATACGGTCGTCGTGGTTGTTGACTCGCTACCAGATCTGGCGATCATGCCATCTGATACGATGATCTGTGAAGGCAACTTTGTCATTTTGACCTCCGAAACCTACGAGCCATTCGATTATCCGAATATTGAATTTATGTGGACGCCAGCAGCAGGACAGCAAACTGGCGATAGTTTGTTTAATCTAGTTGTTGCACCAGATACGACTATCATTTATACCAGAACGACGATGAGTGGTGCTTGTATTTCTATGGATTCGGCGCGCGTAGAAGTCAATCCGTTACCAGAAATTCAGATCATCCCGATGAATCCGACCATCTGCTCCGGCGAAAGTGTGCAACTGAGTGTCGAGCAGTTAAATGATGTGCCGATTGAGTCATATATGTGGGAGCCGGCGACGGGGCTGAGTTGTAGCGATTGCCCGAATCCAATAGCGACTATGGAAGGTACTTTCAATGTACAAGTCATGTCCGATAAGATGTGTCCAGGTGGGGCTGTTGTATTCATACAAGCTGGCGAGTCACCAGCATTGGCACTGGAGGTCGATCAGACACTTTGTCCTGGCGGTTCTGTGCAACTAAATAGTGTCTTCACACCGGGTGCGACCTATACTTGGGAGAGCAACGATCCACTCTTTACAGATACCGACAATCCAACACCGACTGTTTCACCGACCGCAGGCACGTTCACTTATACCGTCACTGCTTCCAATGGGGAATGTCCCGATGTGACCGGTAGCGTAGTCATCACCGTGATCGACATCGAATCTGCTGAGTTGACTTTGGTCGTTGGTGATGAAGCTGGTTGTATTGGAGAGCCTTTCACAGCTACCGCAACGGCAACTGAGTTAGGTGAATTTAGATGGTCAAATGGTGTTACAGAGAGCAATGTCATGATGTCTACAGTAGAATATATCGAAAATGATAGCATCGCAGAAGTATCTGTCACCTTTGTGGTAGGACCAGATTGTGTGACGTTGGAAGAATCTGAAGAAATCAGTCTGTTCTCTTCCGAAGTTGGCGTGCCCAATGCATTCACACCTAATGATGATGACACCAATGATGAGTTCCGCTTATTTTATGCAGATGAACGAGCCATTGACTTCGTAGAAATGCAAATCTTTGATCGTTGGGGCAACCTTGTTTTTGAGACCAATACGATTGGTGTCGGCTGGAACGGTCAGCGCAACAATGATGGCGGTGACTTGCCTTCGGATGTCTATGCCTATAGCATCAAATATGTCGAAAATTGTGGAGAACGAGAGGAGATTGTATTGACCGGGAAGGTGGTGTTGTTAAGATAAAGAATTATGACATATAGTTGTATTGTCTCTGATTCAGTCAGAGATGATGCGATTTACTTAGTAATTAAGTATCAACTTAAATCGCCTCAAAATGCTAGGGTTACCTACCAAAACGCTTGTACTAGTCACTTTGATCTTCCTACTTCCACTTCTTGATTCTTGTGGATGTGGTGATTTTGAACCACAGGATGTCTGTTACTCCATTGCTTCTATTGATGTAGACACTTATCGCAATCCTGACAGTACAGATGCGTTTGGTTTTGTGCCTGTAGAAGACTTTTTCATTCTCTTAAAACCCGAATTTTCGGAACAGAGGTTTTGTAAGATAGATTGGAACTGGGGAGGACAGTTGTATGCTAATGACTGTTACTATGAATATGAATATATTTACGAAAATCGCATTACCAATATCTCCATAAGGAACGAGCAAAGCTTGAACGCAGACTTACCTGCTTTCTCAGATCTAAAGACTTTCGCCCGTCTGAGTCTGGAGGGTTGCAACGATTTACTGGGAAATTGCATCACTTATCCTAATGACGAGAATACAACGATAGAAGATGTTATGAATACCATCACGGCGATACAGATTGAAAGAAGTGAAGGGGCAGTACCGTTCGGAGGGTATATGGCATTGAGTTTTTCTGATATGGGTGAGATTGTACCCGGAGACTATTCATTCACGATTAAAATTGAATTTGAAGAGCAACCAAGTTTGGCGTATGTAACGAAACCAGTTAAGTTGAAGTAGTACATAGTCGCATCGCCCCTTGTCAGAGTCTGCCTCGCGAAGCGAGGAGAATGCAATTCACGAAGACGCAGAGAGCACCCCAAACCACCTTTCTCACCTTTCTTTTGTCCCACTTTATTCAAACAAATTGTTGATTTAAGTATTATCTTTGCAATATGGCAGTAAAAGAGATGATACTAGATGAGAACGCGCTTGCCGTCGATGGCTACATCGAAATTGTAGGTGCGAAAGAACACAACCTCAAAGAAGTCAGTTTACGGATTCCGCGCAATAGAATGGTGGTGATCACAGGCGTCAGTGGCAGCGGAAAATCTTCCCTAGCTTTCGATACGATTTATGCTGAAGGACAGCGGCGATACATGGAAACCTTCACGGCTTATGCGCGTCAGTTCATCGGTGAAATGGAACGCCCCGAGGTCGAACAAATCACTGGACTGAGCCCGGTCATCAGCATTGAGCAGAAAACAACTGGTCGCAATCCGCGCTCCACCGTCGGGACGATTACTGAGGTCTACGATTTCCTTCGTTTGTTGTATGCGCGCATTGGAGAAGCTTACTCCTACAAGACCGGAAAGCGCATGATTCGCTATACCGAGCAGCAGATGCTCGATCAGATCATGACGCAATTTGAAGGCAAAAAAATACTACTGCTTGCGCCACTGATCAGAGGACGGAAAGGACACTATAGAGAACTGTTCGAGCAAGTCCGCAAACAAGGGTACACCAAAGTCCGCGTCGATGGCGAAGTGCTGAATGTAGAGCCAGGTATGCAAATCGACCGCTATAAAGTACACGATATCGAAGTCGTGGTCGATCGCATCAAAGTAGGAGAGGAGCGACGCGATCGTCTGGGGACATCGCTGGAAACGTCGCTGAAAATGGGCGACGGTCTCATTTTCATTTCAGATCACGACAGCGGTGATATCTTTCCGTACAGTAAGCATTTGATGGATGCCGAAACGGGCTTATCTTACGAAGAACCATCACCCAATGCTTTTTCTTTCAACTCGCCTTACGGAATGTGCCCAACTTGCAAAGGATTGGGTAAATTGAATAAAGTTGATATCGAAAAGGTCATTCCTGACGATACCAAAAGCATCAATAAACAAGGTATCGTCCCTTTTGGGGAAGTTCGTGATAATTGGACATTCAAACAACTGAAAGCAATTGCCAAAGAATATAAATTTACCTTCTCTACGCCTGTCAAAGACATTCCAGAAGAGGGCTTGAAAGTGCTCTTGAAAGGAAGTGGAAAGAAGGAATTTAAGGTTCGTTATCAAGGTAAGCCGTACTATTTTGCTTTCGAGGGACTAGAAGAAATGCTCAAGCGATGGTACAACGATAGCTCCTCCGAAAAAATACGGCAATGGGCAGAAGAGTTCATGACCATCGATACTTGCGATACTTGTGGTGGTGCTCGCTTGCGTCAAGAATCTTTACACTTCAAACTTGCCAACAGAAATATCGCCGAACTCGCAGAAATGGATCTATCCGAACTGCACGAGTGGATGCAGCATATCGACTTGCATTTGGATGATCGGCAGCGAGCAATAGCCAAGGATATTTTGAAGGAAATCAAGTTGCGATTGGGTTTCTTGTTGCATGTCGGATTGGATTACTTGTCTTTGAATCGCTCTGCTCGGACACTGTCAGGTGGAGAAGCACAACGCATCCGACTGGCGACACAAATTGGGTCACAACTGACTGGCATTACTTATATTTTGGATGAACCGAGTATCGGTTTACATCAGCGTGATAATCATCGTCTAATCGAAGCTTTGCGGGAGTTAACGGACATTGGGAATACTGTTCTGGTCGTCGAGCATGACAAAGATATTATGTTGGCGTCGGACTATTTGATTGATTTGGGACCGGGTGCTGGAAAACTAGGTGGCGAAGTAGTTGGAGAAGGCGTGCCACAGACCTTTCTGGAAGATCAAACCATCACCGCACGCTATTTAAACGGGGATGCCAAAATCGAAGTGCCCAAAAAGCGACGCAAAGGCAATGGCAAAAAACTCGTCCTCAAAGGAGCGACTGGACATAACCTGAAAAATGTGACAGCGCGTTTTCCATTGGGAAAATTTATCTGTGTCACAGGTGTCAGTGGCAGTGGAAAATCCTCTCTAATCAATTCGACCCTCTATCCCATTTTGCGCAAACACTTCTACAAAAGTTTGCAAAAGCCATTGGAGTATAAAAAGATAGAAGGACTGGAACATATCGACAAAGTCATCGAAATCGATCAGTCGCCTATCGGTCGTACACCTCGCTCCAATCCGGCGACCTACACTGGATTATTCACTCACATCCGAAAGCTGTATTCTGAACTACCGGAGTCCAAAATCAGAGGCTATAAGCCGGGTCGATTTAGCTTCAACGTCAAAGGTGGGCGTTGTGAAACCTGCCAGGGGGCGGGTCTGCGTACCATCGAAATGAATTTCCTACCGGACGTACAAGTTGAATGCGAAACTTGTCTCGGACGTCGCTACAATCGGGAGACGCTAGAAGTTCTATACAAAGGAAAATCCATCAGCGATGTCTTAAATATGACGGTGGCAGAAGCGGCTGAGTTTTTCGAGCCAGTTCCTAAAATCTATCGCAAGCTCAAAACGCTACGTGACGTCGGTTTGACCTATATTACTTTGGGGCAGCAAGCAACGACGCTCTCCGGTGGTGAAGCACAACGCGTCAAACTTGCCGAAGAATTGTCTAAACGCGATACTGGAAATACGATGTACATCTTGGATGAACCCACTACAGGGCTACATTTTCAAGACATACAACATTTGTTAGCCGTCCTAAATCGTTTGGTTGATAAAGGAAATACGGTCGTAGTCATCGAGCATAATATGGATGTCATCAAAGTGGCAGACTACGTCATCGACATAGGTCCAGAAGGTGGTCAAGGCGGTGGTACGATTGTCGTGCAAGGAACGCCGGAGAAGGTAGCGAAGACAGAAGGTAGTCATACTGGACGGTTTTTGAAAGAGGAATTATCGTGATAAGATTTACATCCGCTCAAATCACTATCTTTAGTCTCAAACGAGGCGAAAGATGATTTTTAAGCGACTGCATATTCTGACGATTGGGTGGGTATTTATTTTTGGAATCAATCATGTAACTGCCCAACTTGACACCATTCTCCTCTGTCAGCCTGGCGACTTGGCTTTTTTGGAAGCGCGTACCGGACAATTTGCCTATCAATGGTCGCCACGTGACAATTTGACCAATTCCACTGTCTACAATCCGGTTGCTAGACCTAGAGCAACGGCTTTGTATATTGCCAAAATGATTCCCGCTCTGGTCGGTGAGAATCTAATTGAAAACGCGGATTTTAATGAAGGTAATGAAGGCTTTACGAGTGACTATCCATACGTAGAAAGCATCAGTACACAAGGCGTCTATGGCATCAATGAAAGTGCAAAAAATTTGAATGGAGGCTTTTTTCGGGATTGTCCGGATCACACAACTGGAGATGGTTTGATGATGGTAGTGGATGGTTCGCCCATCACGAATCAACGAGTTTGGTGTCAGACTATTGAGGTGGAAGCACAAACGGGTTACGCTTTTTCTGCATGGCTTACTTCTGTCAATCCACGCAATCCGGCGCAACTACAATTTTCCATCAATGGCAGACGGTTAGGAGATGTATTCACAGCAGCAGCAGAGGTATGTGAGTGGCGGCAGTTCTTCGCCACTTGGGAGTCTGAAACTACAACAACCGCCGAAATCTGTATCGTCAATCGGAATACCAATCCACAAGGCAATGATTTCGCACTGGACGACTTTGCGTTTTATGAGATTGAAGATATTATTTACGACTCTACGCTGGTAATGATTTCTGAGCTGGCGATTGATACCATTCAGATAGAGCGACCAGACTGTGGAGCAGAAAATGGAATATTGAATGTGCTGACAATGAATGAGTTAGGACAAGTTAGCTATAGCCTTAATGGACAAACTGCTCAACCTACAAATCAACTAGAAAATATAGGCGTCGGCGAATATGAAATTGTCGTAACAGATGTATTCGAGACTCAGAAAGTAACTTTTTCTTGCGCTACAGAAACAACCATAACTGTCAATCAAAAGAACTGCCCCATCTACGTTCCCAACGCCTTTTCGCCCAATGACGATCAGGAAAACGACTTTTTCTACCTGCAATCCGATCCCGAATTCAGAGGACAACTCAAAAGCATAGCCATCTATGACAGATGGGGCAATCAGTTGCTAGCTGAAGAAAACATCAGCCTTGCAGACTTTCGCTGGGACGGAACGGTTAATAATTCTGCACTAGAAAAAGGCATTTATATCTACCATATTCTCGTCGAATATGAGGATGGGAGTATAGAGCAGTTGATGGGCGAAGTCAATTTAATCAAGTAGGTTGAAAGGAGGTCGTCGTCCACGAGAGATCGGGACAAGTTGGAAAACGGCAATCTTCCACTGATTATTATTCATTGTCCAAAGGTGGATAAGACATATCTAAATTTTCCATCGCCTCCACAATCGTTTTGCTGACCAAATAATCGCGATACCAACGTTTATCGACTGGAATGATGTGCCACGGAATTGCGCTCTTGTTCAAGACATCCTCATAGCACTCCATATACTTGTCCCAGTGTTTGCGCTGTTCCCAGTCGCCGGGATTATGCTTCCAATATTTTTCGGGTTCGTCGAGTCGCTCTTGTAATTCTTCTGCTTGCTGATCGTGAGAGATATGCAAGAAAAATTTCAAGATCAAGGTATTGTTATCGTATTGCAATAGTTCTTCAAACGCATTGATGGACTGCATTCGTTTTTCGGCATGTTCATCGCTTATCCAACCATGGACGCGCTGAATCAAGACATCCTCATAGTGCGATCGATTGAAAATCATGATTTGACCTTTGGCGGGAGCTCTTTTATGGATGCGCCACAAGAAATCATGTGCCATTTCTTCCTTGGTCGGTTTTTTGAAACCATAGGTATTCACATCGTTGTGACTACAATCACGGAATACTTTATAGACTGCGCCGTCTTTTCCACTAGCGTCCATCCCTTGAAAGACAACCAATACTGAATGTGTTTGGCTGGCGCGTAGCAGGTTTTGCAATTCGCCTAGTCGTTCGACATATTTTTTGGTTTGGTCTTTGATGTCGTCTTTATCAATGTCTTCTGGTGGTCGGGTCGCGTAATCAGTTAGTTTTATCATTTTATGTGTTTTTTAGCACAAAATGTCGCCACATCATTGAAATGATGGGCTTCTACAATGTCAGTCCAGACAGTGTGTATAAAGTTTGAAATTTTGGAGAAACGCTCGATACTAAGTTACAGTGAGACAAGCTAACAGCTAAAGGCTAACTGCTCATAGCTATTTATACTCCACGAAATCCTCAATGTACTTTCGATCAAAAATAAAGGATTTCGGTTTCTTATCGGGCCCTTTGATTTGTACGATATTGCGCTGATCTTCAAAGAGTTCCATCAAGACTGTATTTTGCACACCAATATTTTCGATGCTCGAAACTCCTTCGACTTCCAGATAGCACCAAGCTGCCGAAAAGTCCTCTGATATTTCTTTACCAATGAATTTACAAGTCCTAAGTTCACCGTTGACCATGACACGGAAACGACTTTTTAGGTAAGCGGCAACAATTTCATTGCCTTTTGGATGCTCTTTTTCGGTACAAAGGTTCAGATTTTCTTTGATTCCCCCCTCGAATAAAGTTGCTTCCAGATCATCCAGAAAGATGTGTAAGGTGATTTCTAACGTTTTCTCTTCTGCGTTGTATTCCACCATAGATTTACTGAGGTGAAAGTTATGAGCTGTCAACAAGCTGGACATTAAAATATACAGTACAATCATTGTTTGTTTATTTTTTGCGAATAAATCAGCAGCCTTGCTTTCGCGCCTTTGCCTTCCGAACTGATGTACATGGTGCCATCCGGCGCAAAGCAGATACCTTCCGGTTGTCTTGCCAATTTTTCGCTTAGTTGTTCCAAATAAATCAAATTGCTTGCTTCATCGATGACGAGTAACAGGCGTTTGGGAGAAGATAAAATATACCAATACCCAGTCTGTGGATGCTGCGCAATAGCAGAAGGCGCGAATCCTTTGGCGAAAGTCATTTTGATCAAACCGTTTTTGACACCTCGACGCTCTACAAAAGCATACAAACTATCTTCCGTAAATCGCAAAATAGGTTCTTTTAGCAATTCTTTGGTCGCCAAATCGAACCCAAAAACGACTCGCTCGTCGTCATAGTCGTCATACTCTGATTTGCACGCCAACATCAGCAAATTGCGTTTGGCATCATAGCCGAGTCCTTCCACATCGTTCTCCCTTTTTAAGAACGTATTGTAGGTCTCTTTCTTATCTGCGTCGTCGCCATCATACTCGATTTCATGGATATGACCATTGCTTTCTAGCACATAGTACGTTCCATTGACAAATTCCACGCCTTCGTAGTCATCATCTTTCCCAAATTTTGGGTCAGCAGTGATTTTCCCATTTTTCAAACTGACGAAAAACAAATCACCTTCTTCGTCATCTACGCTCACCAGCAGATTCGGATCATCTGTCAAACCCAAACCCGAAATTTCCTCCAAATCCTTATCCAATTTAAACACTTTATCCGGTTTGTCTAGGGCGTAAGGAAAGTCATCGCGAGTAGGGTAGGATTGGGCATTGCAAGCAGTACAAAAAAAGGGAAGAAGGAAAATAATAGTGAAAGCTCTATGCATAAAAAAGTGATTTTTAGGAAGATAAAAGATTGTCAAGGTCAAAAAGGAGAGGTCAAGATACAGTTGAGGCGATCTCACCTTTCACCTATCACAGCGGAGCGATCTCATCCCGATAGCTATCGGGATCAAATATGCAATATCTTCCATACCAGTTCTTTCATTAACGCACCATCTTCCGTATTCGTTTTGTTGAAGTCAACGCCTTTTGACTTCAAGTCGTACTCCTTTAAAACGCTAATCACCTTGATAGTTCGATGCCAGGAGAATCGCCGAGCCGCTTGTTTGTACTCGCGCAAAAAATAATTGGAGCGCAAGCCTAGTACTTTAAGTACTTCATTTTCAGGCGATTGCCGAAGCTGGTGAAGCATCAAAATCTTACTGAAATAATTGTAGAGCGTTCCGATGAGCATAATAATAGAGTGCTTGCGGGGATCGGCGGCGAAGTAATTGATGATGCGATTGGCTTTCAGGACATCGCCTTGTCCGAGGGCTTTTTGTAACTCAAAAACATTGTAATCTTTGCTGATACCGACATGCTGCTCGACGTCTTCCGTAGTGATGGTTTTTTGAGCGTCTAAGTTGAGGGACAATTTATCCAATGCATTGGTGACCTTCGATAAATTCGTCCCCAAATACTCTGCCATCAACTCAGCTGCCTCCGGTGCGATGTTTCGTTTTCTACTTTTGAGCTCCGTTCTGATCCAGTCTCCTACTTGATTGTCGTATAGTTTTTTGGCTTCTAAAATAGTTGCTTTGGCTTTCAATGCTTTGCCGAAAGCGGAGTTGAGGTTGAGCTTTTTGTGTTTGTGACAGATGACCAAAATGGTGGTTGGCACTGCTTTTTCGACATACGCCTTCAAGTCTTTCAATGACCTCATTTCCTGTGCTTCTTTTAAAATGACGACCTGATAAGGCGACATCATCGGGTAGCGAAAACAGGTATCGATTAAGCTTTTGGCTTCGGTTTCTTTGCCGTATAAGATGCTTTGATTGAATGCTTTTTCGCCGTCGGAAAGGACGTTTTCTTCTATGTAATCGGCAACTTGGTCAATGAAGTAAGACTCATCGCCATGCAATAGATAGATGGGTTGATATTCCTTTTTTTTGAGTTGTTGTAAAAGTTGTGGGAAGGTTATGGTTGCCATATATGAAAGTCACCCGGTGAATCAAATGTTTAGGCAAAATTGCTGAATTTATTTAACAACAAAGCTCAAAACCGTTATCAAAACTCACCGGGTGACTCAAATACCGTTCTTGTAAGTCAACCGGTGAATCAACACAATGCTTTTCAATAAAGCAGCTTACTGGTCAACTGCTTTCTATGTGAAATCTAAATTCACCGGGCGACAGCAGCGACATTCATTTGTACCCGCACATCATTCCGAACGATAATGTCTGCCACCGCTTTGATCCAGCGTGGGTCATCATTCAAACTTGGGACGAGATCAACATGCTCGCCGCCCATTTCTTCGAACTCTTCTTGATATTCTGTCGAGATCTCTACGATTGTCTCCAAACAATCTGCCACAAATGCCGGACTAAAAACGAGTAGGCGACGCGCACCCATTTTCGCCTGTTCTTCGATGACGTCGCTAGTGTATGGCTTCGCCCATTCTTCCGGTCCCAATCGGCTTTGGAAACAAGTGGTATATTGATTGCTGTCCAATCCCAGCTCTTCCACCAAAGCGCGAGTCGTTGCATGACATTGTGCGGAATAGCAGAATTGATTGACGATGGAAATGGTTTGGCAGCAGTCATCGGTTTGCTTACAGTGGTTGCAACGATCTGCTTTTTTCAATTGTCGCGATGGTAGTCCATGATAGCTAAACAGGATATGATCGTAGCTATTCAGATCAAACTCCCGCGCATTTTCTGCAAAAATCTGAATCATCGACGGCTCGTCATAGTAGGAGTTTATCATGCGGACATTCGGAATACTTTCTTCTTTACGTAGTAGTCGCATCACTTCATCGTGGACAGAACCTGTCGTCGCAGATGCATATTGGGGGAACATCGGGAAGACGATCAACTCTGCCACTTCTTGCTTCAACAAACGCTGCAACGCATTTTCCATCGATGGCTGTTGATAGCGCATCGCCAGTTCGACGATATAGTCATCTCCCAATTCTTTTTGGACACCCTCAGCAACAATTTCGCCATAGTACTTGAGGGGCGAACCATTTTCTGTCCATAATTCTTGATACAACTTGGCAGATTTAGGCGCACGAAATGGCGATATGATACCACGTACCAAAATATTGCGTGCCAACCACGGGTAGTCAATGACGCGACGGTCGAGTAGAAACTGTCGTAGGTAGCGGCGTACATCACCAGTTTTGGGAGAATCGGGTGTGCCTAGATTGACGAGTAAGACACCTGTTTTTCCGAATAAAGCCATATAAAGACGTTAGATGTGAGATGTTAGACATTAGACTTATTCAGCTGTAGATTTAAAAGACTACGGATGATACTGACTGCATAAGCTATAATGGTCGTGTGTATCAACGCCAAAGTAGGAAAGGAGTTGAGCAGCAGAATAGAAAATGACAGAAAAGGAACGTTGGGAGGAGGGCAAAAAAAACTCCCGCCGAGTAGGCAGGAGCGAAAATTACGTATGAAACTTTACTCTCACTGATTTGCTTCTTTAGATCTTTATGGGTGTCTGTTTCTTTTTGTCTGTGTTGTCTATAATAGACGACTGTTTTGCGAAATAAGTTGCAAGGCGAATAACTTTTTTTGGAATTTATTGATTTTTTACTAATGCGTTAGTGTTTTCTTAACACTGGATTTACGAAGCGTGTGCGCTCAGGACTGAAATTTTACCTGTTACCAAGTTGTTTTCATTGATTGCTGCCAAACGAAGTGGCTGTATGCTATTCAATAATTCAGTTTCTATATCTGTCTCGATTCTGATGTAGTTATCCGTAAAACCGGACATTTTGCCAGCCGTCTGACTTTCTTCAAATAGCACCGGACGTGTTTCTCCTAGATGTGCTTCATAAAAAGCGCGTCGTTTTTTTTCGGAGAGGATGGTGAGCATTTTATTGCGCTCTCGGCGAATGTGCATAGGTACGACATCTGGTAGCGTCGCAGCTAAGGTATTGGGGCGCTCTGAATAAGTGAAAACGTGCAGATAAGAAATCGGTAGTTCTTGTAAAAACTGATAAGTGGTCAAAAAGTCTTCTTCTGTCTCGCCCGGAAAACCGACAATTACATCTACGCCTATACAGGCGTGCGGCATGGCAGTTTTGATTTGTTGCACCCGTCGTGCATACAATTCGCGCTTGTAGCGGCGGCGCATGGCTTTGAGTTGTTTGTTATTGCCGGATTGTAAAGGCATGTGGAAGTGAGGGACGAACCGTTGAGACTGAGCAACAAAGTCAATAATCTCATGATCGCATAAATTAGGCTCGATGCTCGAAATCCGAAATCGCTCTACGCCTTCCACTCCATCCAATGCGCGAATCAAATCAATGAACATCGCCTCTTTTTTCGGACGCAAACCTTCGACGACCTCTCCACCATTTCCAAAATCGCCTATGTTGACACCTGTCAGGACAATTTCTTTGCTGCCTTGCTCGGCGAGCTTTTGCGCATTGTTGATGACATTGTTGATGCTGTCACTACGGCTGCTGCCTCTCGCCAACGGAATAGTGCAAAACGAGCATTTGTAGTCACAGCCATCTTGCACTTTTAGAAAAGAACGCGTCCGGTCACCAAAGCTAAACGCTTCTACAAAACTATTTGCTTGCTTGACTTCCCCTGCTTTGACGAGTCCTTTGCCCGGCGACTTAGTGAGGTCATCTACATACCCTAGCAATCGGAATTTTTCTGCCGCACCGAGCACCAAATCCACGCCCGGAATTTCTGCAATCTCCTGCGGTTTCAATTGCGCATAGCAGCCCACGATGACCACAAACGCCTGTTCATTGTGACGCAACGCTTGTCGCACCACTTTTCTACATTTGCGATCTGCGAAGTCGGTCACGGAACAGGTATTGATGACATACACATCTGCTCCTTCACGAAAGGGAACTTCGCGATAACCTGCTTCCTCAAACAGTCGCCCGATACTGGACGTTTCTGAGTAATTGAGTTTGCAACCTAGGGTGTAGAAGGCGACAGATTGTGGTGTCATGGACGATTTTAATTTTTGGCAAAGGTAATGATTTACTAAATTTCCGAAATTCAGATTCATGATAACCAACAAGTCAATCAAGTATAAATATCAACTATATTATCAAATCAATGACACAATTCGTATTTCGAGAACAAACCTTCCATCTTCATCCATACAAAGCCATTTTTTGGCAAGAACAATCTGCTCTCCTCATTGCGGATGTACATCTAGGAAAAGTAGCTCATTTTCGTAAATCGGGTATTGCCGTGCCGCGTGCTGCCGGACAGGAAAACTGGGATAAATTGCTGTCCTTGCTGATGGAGTATCAACCGAAAAAAGTCTGGTTTCTAGGCGATTTGTTTCACAGCGAGTACAATGATGTTTGGGAAGAACTGACGACATTGATTCAGCAATTTTCAGCGGTTGAATTTACTTTGATTAAAGGTAATCATGATATTTTGAGTGTCGAACAGTATGAAGCTGCCAATTTGAAAGTTGTCGATGAGATCAAGCAAAGCAGATTGCTCTTGACACACCATCCGCTGGAGGAGATTCCTGACGGATACTACAATTTAGCTGGACACTTACATCCGGGAGTGGTACTTCGAGGCTCAGGCAGACAGCGAATGCGATTGCCTTGTTTTTACTTCGGGGCACAACAAGCGATTTTGCCTGCTTTTGGTTCTTTTACGGGCATGATGACGATGCAGCCGAAGCGTGGGGATCAAGTGTTTATAGTATCTGATGAACAGGTGGTGGAGGTGAGTTAAAAGTACGTAAAAAGTAGGTCGTCGTAGGAAACGACAACCTACTACAGTATCTTTACACTCAAAATCACCAAATATGGACGCGATAGCATTGGATAAGATATGGAAAATGATAGGTTTGCGATATACGTCGCATCCTTGGCATGGTATAGATATAGGAGAGGCAGCCCCGGAGATTGTGCAAACTTTCATCGAGGTCATCCCTTCTGATACCGTCAAATATGAAGTCGATAAAACGTCCGGTTTCTTAAAAATCGATCGCCCACAGAAGTTCTCCAATATCGTCCCGACGCTGTATGGATTTATTCCACAAACTTACTGTAAGAACAAGGTAGCGGAATATTGCATGGAAAAAACAGGACGGACGGACATCGTAGGCGACGACGATCCGCTGGATATTTGTGTGCTGACGGAGCGGGAAGTGACGCACGGAAACGTCATCGTCAATGCCATCCCAATCGGTGGTTTTCGGATGATAGATGGAGGAGAGGCAGACGACAAAATCATAGCTGTTTTAAAGAGCGACGAGGTCTATGGTCATTGGGAGGATGTATCTGATATACCCAATAGAATTATTCAGCGGTTGCAGCACTATTTTTTGACCTATAAGCAACTGCCGGGCGAAGAACCTAAATGTGAAATCACCGACATCTATGGTCGCGATGAGGCACTGGAAGTCATCCGCAGGAGTCAGGCAGATTACGAAGCTACTTACGGTAATCTAGAGGATGCGCTGACACTGACGCTGATGGAGGCTTTCAAATTTGCGCGTCGTCAAGATAAGATGCTGAATGCGCTTTAGCAAGTTGAAAATCTGGAAGCAACTGGCAATAGTCGGTTTTCTACTGTTCTTTCTGGCATTGCCTATTTCCAAAGGACTGGTATCTATAGCGGTGGGTGTTTTATTTGGTACAGCCGTGTTTCGACTGTTTCAGCGACCTCGATTTGCGTTTCCAAATTATTGGTGGCTACCGATCATCCTATTTGTGTTACTTGTTATAAGTGTCACTTATTCAGACAGTTACCGTACGGCTTGGAAAGCATTATATCGGCAAAATATGCTATTACTATTGCCTATTGCCTTTTGGGGAAATGCAGATATATGTCGCCAATATTTTCGTCAAGGCATCCAAGTTTTTGTGTCGACTTGTGCTTTCGCATCTGCGGTGACTTTGCTATTTTTTGTCCTGCCTGGCTCGACAAGTATCCAAATTACTGAAACATTTTCTTTCCTTCAAGAATATATTGTTCACGAAAAAATTTATGCTTTCGGCAGTTATAGTCCATTCATTGATAGGTTACAGTTTAGCTATATATTGAGCACTGCTTTGGTTTTGCATCTCTATTTATATCTGAAATCGAAACGAAAAGTATGGCTATTTTTTTCTTTCCTCCTGCCATTAGCAGCACTTCTGATTTTGGGCGCTAGAGGAGCTCAAATTGCATTTTTGATCAGTAGTTCAGTTACTATCATTGTATTATATTTTCGCTTTGCTCATACTTTTATGAGTACTCATTTGGGAAAATGGTGGTCAACTGTTGGCAGCATTTTACTTATTAAGATAATCATCGTTCTAATTCTTTATTTAGTTTACCGATCTATTCCTGCCATTCATATTCGCTACGATCAGTTAATATGGGAAATAGGTACGCTTGAGGACGGCACTTATAAGAATTATGCCTACGAACATTTTACTAGCCTGAGAAGATTGGTCAGTTGGGAATCGACTTGGCAGGTTATTCAAAATCAGCCGATTTCTGGCGTTGGCATCGGCGATCATAATGAAGTCTTATCGGAACAATACAAGCAAGGACAATTTGACATTCCGGTCAATAGTCATCAGCAGTTTTTGTACTATTGGGCAGTCGCCGGGTTAGGTGCTATGCTCACTTTTTTGTTGGCTTATTTTCACTTTTTCCGATTGGCTATAAAAAGTAAATCTTGGTGGAAACAAGTGACTTTATTGACTTTCATCCTATTCTATGGCATTGTCTTTTGTTTTGATAGTCCATTGATCTATCAGACTGGCGGACTGGCGTTTTGGAGTTTTTATTTGTTGCTCGTTCCTTTTCTGGAAAAAGAGGAGTCACTGTAAGCCGGTGTACGTTACCATCATGTTATTCCAATCTACTCCTATCTGATTTATAGCTACCTTCGCGTTCTTGTAAAATCGAAACCTTCAAAACCGTCAAATCGAACCTTTTGAAGCCTGAAAAGGTCTATTGAGAAACGCCCCATTTACAACAGATAGATTTAGATTATGCAGATTAGAACCTTCTTTTTGGGATTGCTCACTTTTTTGTTTGTCCATAGCTTGCAGGCACAAATTGCCGAGGATGAAAGTTTGGTACAGTTTTCCGGTCTAGTATTGGACGGTAGTACCGATGAATTGATTCCAATCCCTTATACTAATATTCTAGTCTCCAAAAAAGGACGCGGAACGTATACTGACCTCAAAGGATTCTTTTCTATCGTGGTGGAAAAGGGCGATACGATTGAATTTTCTGCTGTAGGTTACGAAACGATCCGATTTGGCATTCCGAGCGATCTAGAAGACAATCGCTATTCTATGGTGCAGCTGATGACAGAAGATTTGGTTAATTTGCCGGAGACGGTTGTCTTTCCTTGGCCTAGCCGTGACCACTTTAAATTGGAGTTTTTAGCGATGGATGTCACACCTGAGCTACAAGAGTATGCCGCTGAAAACTTAGCCTCCGAAACCCTCGAACGCATGAAGCGCGATCTACCAACCGATGGTCGAGAAAATGCGGGCTACTATTTGCGTCAACAAGCTGCCAAAAACTATTATATCGGGCAAAATCCGCCGATGAATATCTTTAATGTCGTGGCGTGGAAGAAATTTTTTGATGCATGGAAAAGAGGGGATTATAAGAAGAAAAAGAAAGATTAAGGCTGCGCTTTTTGAGCGGTTAGCCTCCGATGCTCTCCGAAATTTGGGACAAGCTGGAGCAAGTCTTGAGCTACGAGCAGTTAGCTGATCGAAGCTTTGTTGTTTGGAGGCTTCACTCTTGTTGCGGTGATGATTTTCTTTTAAAATAAAACATAATCGTCTTACGATAAAAATCTAACTGTAACATTAAGTTAAATAAACTTCATTCGCAATGAAAAACAAGACATTACTTTTCATACTCTTTTCTATTTTCTTATCTATTTCTTTATCTGCTGCTCCATTACAAAACACACAGCACGTCCAACAAACCAATGAGCAATTAGAATTGGCTAAGCTGAAGTCAACGCAAGAGAAATTAATGGCTAAGTCTACTCATACAGCACTTTCCGATAAAGAAGCGCGGTTTTTAAAAAAGGTAAATCGTAAGATCGAAAAAGCAGAGCGTGCGGCTGCAAAAGGAGATAAAAGCTGGATAGCGGCGTTGTTATTATCTTGGTTCTTAGGTGTCTTGGGAGTGGATCGCTTTTATTTAGGCTATACAGGTTTGGGTATTCTCAAACTATTGACGCTGGGTGGATTTGGAGTATGGGCAATTATTGACTTCATACTAATTGCCGTAAGATCACTACAACCAAAATACGGTGAGTATACGGATTAGTCCAATAAAGACAGAAAGTTTGAATTGAGTCACAGGCGATTGGCAATTAAGAAGCCCTGTTCTTCATTAGGTATGAAGAACAGGGCTTTCTTATGTAAGAAAAAACGATCAAGCGCGATTAATCTTCATCTAAATATAAAATGAACTCGACGCGTCGGTTTTCTTTTCGTCCGGCGGCAGTGCCATTATCGGCAATTGGATTTTCTTCGCCATAGCCCGTAAAAGTCAACCGACTAGCCGGGATTCCTTTCTCTTGCAAATAATTAAAAGCGCGCTCTGCACGACGCTCGGACAGCCATTGATTGTAACTATCACGTCCTACATTGTCTGTGTAGCCGTTGATGTTGACTTTGTAATCCGGGTAGCGGTTGAGGATTTCTGCGATCTCGTCCAGACGATCAGAAGAGCCTTCTTTCAGATAAGAGCTATTCGTCTCAAACTGCAAGTTTTTCGCCGCAAAATCCAAGCGTTCTTTGTCCTCTTTGGTTACTTCTTTGACTGGACAACCATTATTAGCAGCAGTGCCTGCTCGACGCGGACAGTCATCATTGGGATCGGCTATGCCGTCACCGTCGGTATCCGGGCAGCCATCAAAATCTGCATCACCTGCTTGGTCAGGACATTTATCTTGCGCATCGGCTACGCCATCACCATCTGTGTCTGGACAGCCATTGAATTGACTGACGCCGAATACATTGGGACAGTCGTCTTCGGAGTCTTGAATGTTGTCGCCATCGGTATCAGGACAGCCATCGAACATCGCTAGTCCAGCGACATCCGGACATTTGTCTTCGGAGTCCTGCACCGTATCGCCATCGGTATCCGGGCAGCCATCGAAAGCTGCTTCTCCAGCTACGAGTGGACAAGCGTCATCTTTATCCGCTATTCCATCGCTATCGCCATCCGGGCAACCTTGTAGATCAGCTAATCCGGCAACATCAGGACAAGCATCTAGCATATCCGAAACACCATCATTGTCACGATCTGACGGTTCTATCAGCTCAGGTTCACCTTTGCCCAAAAAGACTTTGACGCCAAATGTGTGCATGAGGTTGTCCAGATTGTTGTCTGTGCCGAGCAGTTCAGTACTAGAAAGGCGATAGTCCGAACGCGCACTCAAATATACGCCGTCTGCGACTCGAACATCCAATCCTACACCTAGTGGAAACTGAAAATCGGTATCTTCATCTTCTACATAGTTGACGCCTAGACCTGCGCTTATGTAAGGCACGAGCAGGTGATCATTTTTGAATAACTGCAATTGAAGTAAGGCATCTAGATTGGCTAGTAGTTTGGAATTACTGACACGCTGAAACTGATCGAGTGGCGTCGGGATGAGGGCTTCCCCTATACGGAAAGGGACTTCCAAGTTGAGTGGACCAGCGAGATTGCGATGATACCCAAATTTCATCGCAGGTGACATCAAACCATCCGACTGTAAGAGGTCTTCCACAAAAGGGGAATAGTAATCGACTAAAGTAACACCGACGGAAAGTGCGTTTTTGCGCTCCGGTGATTGTGCGAATGTGACTTGCGAGAACAAAAATAAACACAAGCTAATGGTAACAAACTTGTTGAGCATAATAATAGATTTGTTAGGTGTCAGAAGAGCAGGAATACATAGTCTACTCTTCAAACCAGTAATTGAATTAGCTTTTCAATACGGAATTGGGAAGAAAGGTTGTAAGAGTGAGGTTATCTGATAAATGCCCTGTCACGAATTTAAGTTCTATTGAAAACTTATTTTTCAATATTTAAGTGCGAATTTTGATAACACTTACTGCTATTGTTTCGTTAGAGAACTTATGTCGAATCGACCTATATTAGATCATTTTGAAGCGGAAGAGTCCATGCCGGAGCTGTATAGCCGTGAGTTGATTGTTGGATTTACGGTGCTTTTTTCTGTGCTATTTGGTACCATATGGTATGTCTACAATCTGCGCACCGTTGGCAAATGGCATTTGGCTATTGTCGTGACGGCACTTGCCATTCTATACTTTGGGCTGAGTCAAATGGTAGCGTCTTATTTAAGTGATTTACTCTTTTTGCCTACTTTGGCGTTCAATTTATTTGCAGGACTGCTATTGGTAGGTCCGTTGTGGAAAGCACAGATCGGGCAGTTTTCTTTCCGACGAAAATCTCCGCTTTATCCTTTACTGCTCGCCATTTTGATTGCGCTAGGATGGTTGCTAGCAAAACACGCACAGTACACGAATCTTTCGCTAATCTGAAGGTGCTTTCAACTGACGAGCTACGCGCCTAGTCAAACCATGTATCAGTATCGCTAACAGCATCCCGATAGCTGCTCCTACATAAATATCTTCAAAGAAATGCTGCACCAAATAAATACGCGAGATACCCACCAAAAGCGCGAGCACAAACAAGCTACCGCTGATGTATTTTCGATGAGGAAAGGCTAGAGCGATAAAAAAGCAAATCGCAAAGGCAGACATGGTGTGTCCGGAGGGAAAACTGGTCGCCGCTTTGTTGATATAGACACCATCGACGAAGGTCAGTTGATCGTAGACAGCTGTTGTTTTGAAAAAAGTGATGGGACGATCGTGTGCAAAAAGAGATTTGAGTCCATAGCTCGTCACGGTCACCGATAGGGCGACGACGACCACCGATAGGGCACGTATATATCGTTTTCGCCAAAGGAATAAAACGAGTGCCGTCACATACATCAACGCTTCCCCAAACCGAGTAATTACGCTAAAGAAAACATCGAAAAAAGGTGTCCGATGGGCATTGAAATACAAGATGGTGTCTCCTTTGTCGATGAAAAAGAGTAGCGCAGTACCTGCCAAGAAAAAGAGCGCGAAAAAAAGGAAGAAAGGTCGCTGCTCTCGATAAAGTTGTTGCCAAAATGGTGTGTCGGATGCCTTCATTAAAAAATGTCGAAGGTGAAAAACAGTGATGTATTATTTTTTAGCGAAAGCCAATCGGTTTGCTGCTGATGTCTTCAAAATCTCTATCCTCTATCTTATAAATTTCTGCTAGAGACATGGGTTTGTTCTGCGCTTCGTACCCCAATTGTCTGAGCAACCGATCTGCTTTTTCTGCCACCAAATCTTCAAATTCATAGCGAGCGATCATGCGCCCTTTTCTCAAGAGTGCCTTATCTATCTTATCCAATCCAGTATTGAAGCTACAGATCACTTTGATGTTCAGATAGTCGCTAAACAGACCATCCGTCAATTGCAAAATTGTAGACACGACGGAAGATTGCTGTACCTCACGAGAGACGACAACCTTTTCTGCATCTTCGATGATGAGGATGGAATCTTTGTGTTTGAGGAGAAAAGAGATGAATGCTGGCTTTAGCAACTCAGGGACGAGGTCATTCTGAATGAAAATGAAAGAGCGTTTATTGAATTTGGAGAGCAGGTTTTTGATGTAAGTCGTTTTGCCGGTGCCCGGTTTGCCGTGTAGCAAGATAAGACCGGATCTAGACTCCTGTATGGATGCGGTGATGGTTTGATCTATTTCTTTGAAATCGTCATTGTACAAGGCATCAATATCTAGCTGCCCAAAATCTTTGATTTCTACCCTTTCCGTATAAAAGTCATCCGAACTTCGAGCAAGTATATTGAAAGAAGGCATCTGTAACTTACCCATTTGGTTGCGCAAGCGAGTTGCTACATCTAGCACCCAAGCTTCTATATTTGCATCATCGGTTTGGTAGTGAAAATCAATGCGTACCTCGCGAGGAGATATGGTGATGCCGATAAGCAACTCACGATTTTGACTGGCAAATAGGAAATCGTTGGGGTAATCTTGATCGGCTGTCGGTTCTTTATAATCTGAGATATGCCAGTTTTTATAAACCGTTTTTAGATCGTACTGAGGAACGTCGACCAGAGGAATAATTTTTTCCAGCGTCGTTTTGGGTTTATTGATGTCTTCCACCGTAAATCGAAGCCCGACTAAAGAGGGAATACTTTTATAGATAGAAGTAAAGTAAAATTCTTTACTGAATAAACCATAACTATTGAAAGCGCGAGTAAGATCGTTCATAGAGGAATGGAGAGTAAATGAGTTTGCTTTTGAAGTATAGATGTAATCTTGAGAAGGCTAAAGATATTAATGTTGATAAACTAAATGAACGAAATCAGAGCAATACCAAGATTTAGAGTAGATTTCACAGTCATCGTCGCCAGATTTGATTAGTTATCAGCTTTGTTTTCTGTCAAATGAGCCGCTGCTGCGTCCAACTCTTCATAAAAATCCACACCATACTTACGGATGATGGCATCTTTGACGAAACGATAAACAGGCAATTTGTGTTTTTTGCCTAGCTCACAAGCTGCACTACAAATATCCCACTGCTCATAGTTTAAGGCTTCAAAATTGACGCCGGGATTTTTGCGAATACGGATAGGGTAGAGGTGACACGAGATCGGTTTGTAAAAGTCAATCGCTCCAGCTTTATGAGCTTGCTCAATACCACATTTAGCGATGCCACTTTCATCGTATGTCATATACACACACGCGCCATCGTCCATCAGATTGGTGCCCCACTCTTCAAAATCTTCATAATAGACATAACCGCCTTTTTGGTCAATGCGTTTCACACTTTCCGGCAGCAAAAAAGGTCGTATTTTTTCGTCTATCTCATCTAGCATCGCCAATTCTTCTTTTTCCAATGGCGCACCCGAATCTCCTTTCCAGCAACACGCTCCTTTGCAGGCAGATAGATTGCATAGAAACTGCTGCTCGATCACATCGAGACTTACAAATTTATCTTCAATGACTAGCATATAAGTATGGGTTATGGGTTATGGGTCATAAATCATGATCCATAATCCATTCTTTATGACATTAAGGACAGGTTTCTAGTGCTTCTTTCACTTCTTTCGCATTCAGCAAAGGTACATCTTTGTTCCATTCGCTGAGCAGATAGCTGATGATATTCGTGACTTCCGCTTCAGTGAGTTTCGGAAAGGCAGGCATCGCGCCTTGATAGTCGTCTTGATCGTCGATCTGATGGGCATTGATGCCTTTTCGGATGATGCAAGGCAGTTGTAGTCGTTGTGCAGCGATGGACTCAGAAGCGACCAAAGTAGGGATATTTTTGCCCAAACCGCTACCGTCGTCCATGTGGCAACTTGAACAATTGGCTTGATACAAATACTCGCCTTGACGATAGGAAGGTTCGCTACAAGCAAATGTGACAGTAAAAAGTAAAATGGCAAATAGTCGATACATGATGTTCAAATTTGACCTCTACAACAGCTAGTATCGCTATTGGATTAATAGTATCTTTACAATTTTAGTCATAATACCATACACAACATTTCAAATATATGTCTAATATAGAGAAGAGTACAGTCTTGGTGCAGAAGGAAAACGAATTGGCTCAGCTACAGACCAAACGTAAGAAAATACTGACCCAGCTCAAACGCAACAAAACCATTCTCCAAAAAATACAGGACGAGATCGTCGATATTCAACAAAAAATGGCGGGTATTCCTGACGCTTTGATGGAAATACAAGCCTTGAAAGAAGAGCTGGGTGATCTATTTCGACAAGCTGAGCAAGCCGATACCATTCCCGAAGAAGAGAAGGAAGGGATGGATGAGTTCGCCAAAGAGTTTGATCAGTTCGATATATTTGAAGAACTGATGGGCATGAGCGCGGAAGAATTTAAGCGGATGCGCGCCGAGGGCGGACAAGAAACCGATGAATTTGATCGCAAACGGGCGTTTGATGTCTTTCAGCAATTTGAAGTTGAGACACCCGAAGCTCGCAAACGAGACATCCGAAAAGCCTACGTACAACTCGCTCAGCGTTTTCATCCCGATCGGGCGCGTTCTGAGAAAGAAAAAAAGGAATTTCATCTGCTCATGCAGCAACTCAATGCTGCTTACGAGCGCAATGATCTGGCAACACTGCTGACGTTGAATGAAAAATACGCCACATCGGAGACGCTACTAGAGAAAGGGCAAGTAGAAGAAAATACACTGATAGATGTCGTCGATGCCGCTATTGATCGAGTCAACTCAGAAATAGCTGGACTGGAAGCGCAGTTGAAACGACTCAAAAAAGAGATCAAACGCGTCCGTCAGTCAGAGCTAGGCGATATGCACCGCGTCGAGAAAGAAGCGCAACGCTATGGCGAAGGGGATACAGAAGATATGCTCGAAAGTTTGGCGGAACAAAAAGCGTATTTTGAGCAGATGATTAAAGGTATGAAAGTCTATATCAAGACTGGAGAAATGCCGGAAGAGCTTCATCAGATGATCGCAGCCTCAGAGATGGAAGACAACTATTATTTTGATGATGAAATGGAGGAAATCACCATCGATGATCTACTGAGTGCCTTCGCTGACTTTATGGACGAGGAAGATCAGAAAACGAAAAAACGCAAACGGTGATAGGACATATCGAATGATGAAGTGTGGAAGACGTAGCATTTGCTATCTCGACATTCATTATTCTATTGTTCGATATTCATCATTCAAAGCAATCGAAATACTCATCTTGACAACCTAAGTTCTTATGTCTTACATCAACGAAATCAATCACGTCACCCTCATCGTCGAGCAGCTAGAAACAGCCGCTGAATTTTACGAAAATGAACTTGGTCTGGAAGTCATTCCGGCATTTGTGTTTGACTACCCGACTGCTTTTTTCAAGATCAATGATACACAGCAACTCCACCTCAGCGAGTGGGAAGATGCCCAATCTTTTCGCGGACATGTCTGCTTCAAAGTCAATAACTTTAGTCAACTTTTTTGGCGGTGCAAAGAACTTGATATCATTGACACTACTCCTTGGGGCAAAGTACGTCAACTACCCGATGGCGCGATGCAAATGTTTATCCGTGACCCTTCGGGCAATTTGGTCGAAATTTCTTCTTCGCCTACAGATGTGACTGATCCAAAAATATTGAAAGATGAGTTGTACCAAGAAGGATTGTACGCTTCGGGACGCAATGATTTTCGAGGGTACAAAAGCGAGGATGCTACTTTATATCATGGGTCATGAATTTATGGGTGATGAATCATGGGTTATTGACTTATAAATCATGAAAATCACGACTTATCAGTTTACCAATTTGGCAATGAACGAGACTTTATTCAGGATTCATAGAGCTTATTATTTAGTACCACTTCTACTGTTTTGTGCTTCTATCTCAGTCGCTCAGCATCAGCATCGTCCGCTTGCCGGAGCGCGTAGTGTGGGGATGGGAGGCACAGGATTGTTGTTTCAAGATGTGCATGCTGTATTTAGTAATCCGGCAGGTTTGGCACATTTGGAAGCAGCAGCTGTATTGACGTTTGCGGAGCAACGATTTGTCAATAGCCCGATTCAGCGGATAGGGGCAGCAGCAGCTTATCCGACGACATTCGGGACGATAGGAGGGACGATTCATAATTTTGGGATAGAAGATTATCAAGAGCGACGCATCGGCTTGGCGTATGCGCGACAGTTATTCGACAATCTGACCATTGGCGCACAATTCAATTATTTTCAGACGCTACAAACCTTCTATGGCAACCGTAGCCTACTCAATGCTGAAGTTGGGTTTCAACTTCGGATGAGCAATGAACTACAACTGGGCGCACATATTTACAATCCCATTCCAGTACAGTTTTCGGAAGACTTGCGGCTGCCGAGTGTCTTTACTACCGGGCTGAGCTACGCGCCTTCGGAGCGATTGATGTTGATGGCAGAACTTGAAAAGGAAATGAATGATACGCTTCGTTTTCGCGCCGGAGTGGAGTATAATTTCGGCGATCTTTTTTATATGCGCGCCGGAGTAGCAACACAGTTTCAGCAAGTGAGTTTTGGACTGGGTGTCGCTTTGGATAATGGTTTGCGTCTGGATGTGGCGGCTATGTATCATTCTTTGCTAGGCGTCTCTCCGTCGGTGGGCATTGCATATGGATTTCGGCAGACAGAGCAGTAGTTTGTCTGCTTTGCTAAAGTTGCGAGTGGCAAGGCAGAAGAGTGACTTTGATAAAGCTTATGCCATTTACAAGTCAACATATCAATATAATGAGACATTATACATCTTCTGAAAAAAGATTGAAAAACTCTAAAATTTGGAACAGGCAACTCAATATGCTTGAGTTGATTTCTACTTTGAAACTGTCCAAAGAACAGCTCCTTCTTTCTACACGAGCAGCGAACCATTCTATCAACCTGTTATAGCTTTACAGCATTTAGACCATTTATCACCTGAGTACAACAAACATGAAAACAGCTACACACATTACTCGTCTTCTCTTCTTTATCACAGCTTGCGCCTTATTGTTGACTTGTATTGACCAGCTAGAACTTAAGCCCTCTGCCAATATCGAGCGCGGCGTAGCCATACAAGGCGAACTGATCAAAGGTGAACCTTCTGTCCTCAAAGTACAAGTCCGGCAGCTATTCAATTTTGCCAATGAAAGTCGTGCACCCATCCGCGTGAATGCAGTCTATCTGATTGACGAAAAAGGGACGGAAATGTTGATCTCTGATCGCTCTACGATTTCTTATAACTATACTTTTCAGGAAAGTGACCCGATACAAATAGAATTTGGACAGTCGTACAAAATAAGGGTAGAATTGCAGAATGGCAAGCGCATCGAATCCGACTTTGAAGCACTCATTCCTCTGCCACAGACCAATTCTGCACTGAGCTTTCGGCTCGATACCATCACCTTGCAACAAGAGCAGACCAGAGACATCGTCGATGAGGAATTTGTGCAGTTTTTGATCAATACTTCTGTCGATGTGCCGGAA
This sequence comes from Bacteroidota bacterium, assembly GCA_038749535.1. Classification (GTDB taxonomy): domain Bacteria; phylum Bacteroidota; class Bacteroidia; order Chitinophagales; family Saprospiraceae; genus JAAUTG01. The sequence goes on along the minus strand of JBCDHX010000013.1, from coordinate 28,990 downwards.
GGAATAACCAAACCCAAATTGCTTTGGCAAGCAGAGCGCACCTATCAGTTTACCGACTTTTTGGAACTCAATAATTTTGAATCCAAGACTTGCTACGCGACGGTCGGATTAGACTTTGACGAGTTGAAGCTGCTGGATACCGATTTATTGACAACAGACCAGCTGATTGACTTTCCACTTTCGCAAGTATTGCTCAACTTTGAGTTTGCCGAAGGGTACTACTATACCGTTTATCAGAAGTCACTGACGGAAGGTGCCTTCAATTATTACAGCCGCATCAAAGAACTTATTGAGCGCGATGGACAGATTTTTGATCCGGCAGTTGGACTCATCCCTTCCAATTTGAGCAATACAGATGACCCGAAAGACACAGAAATATATGGCTATTTCACTGCCTACACACAAGATACATTGCGGATATGCGTACGACCAGAAGAAGTCGGCAATCCCGTTCGGATCTGTCCACCCAATAATCCTCGATGTCCACAACCTTGCTGCGACTGTCTCGTCTTGCAAGGTAGTCAGTTGAGTGTGCCGGACTTCTGGGAGAAGTAAGGAACTTGGTTAGCTAGCTTTAGTTGCATCCGAAATCTGACATTCTAAATAAAAAGAAGTTGCTACCTTTGCAGCGGCTACTGACCTAATTTGGTAGTTACATTGCTTTTATACAATAGTTGTCAGACAAAAGGCAGGACAGCTCAATAAAACATACTTTTATCATGGTCGATTTATTTGATAAAATCAGAAACAGCCGAGGTGCACTTCAACAGTTTCAGAATGCAGACACAGATGGTTATTTCTTCTTCCCGGAGCTAGAGGGCGAGATTGGTAGCCGAATGATGTTCCAAGGAAAGGAGCGTATCGTTTGGAGTGTTAATAGTTATTTGGGACTAGCGAATCATCCTGAGGTCCGCGAAATAGATGCCAAGGCATCAGAAGAATACGGTTTGGCTTACCCAATGGGGTCGCGTATGATGACTGGACAGACTTCCAAGCATGCAGAGCTGGAGCAGAAGTTGTCTACCTTCATGGGCAAAGAGAAATCTTTTGTGCTTAACTTTGGCTATCAAGGTATCATGTCTATTGTGGACGCTTTGCTGGATAGAAAAGATGTCGTTGTCTATGATAAAGATTGTCATGCGTGTATTTACGATGGTATCAGAATGCATTTGGGAAAGCGTTTGCCATTCGAGCACAATGACATGACGAGCTTCGCCAAACAAATCGCACGTGCAGAGAAAGAAGCAGAGAAGAGTGGTGGTGGCATTTTGGTGATTTCGGAAGGTGTATTTGGGATGCGTGGACAGCAAGGCAAGCTCAAAGAAATCGTTGAATTCAAGAAGGATTACAATTTCCGTTTGTTGATCGACGATGCGCATGGCTTCGGTACGCTAGGAGAAACTGGAGCAGGTGTAGCAGAAGCACAAGGCGTACAAGATGATGTGGATGTGTACTTTAGCACATTTGCAAAGTCGATGGCGAGCATCGGGGCGTTTGTTTCTGCGGATAAAGACATCATCGACTATCTACGCTATACGATGCGCTCTCAGATTTTTGCCAAGTCCCTACCGATGCCTATCGTAGTGGGTAATCTGAGACGCTTAGAAATGCTGCAAAATATGCCGGAGTTGCGCGAAAAACTATGGCGCAATGTCAACATGATACAAAATGGGCTGAGAGAACGTGGCTTCAATATCGGTCAGACGAATAGCTGTGTGACGCCAGTCTTCATGGAAGGCAATCCACCGGAAGCAGCCGAGCTAGTGCGTGATCTGCGGGAGCGATACAATATTTTTTGCTCTGTGGTGGTCTATCCGGTAGTACCAAAAGGCACAATTTTGCTTCGCCTTATTCCTACGGCCGCACATACAGAAAAAGACATTCAAGAAACATTGGACGCTTTCTCTGCTATCCGCGACAATTTGGTGTCCGGTCACTATCGCGAAGCAGCATTGAACAAGAAAGAGTGGGTCGAGTCTAATGTGGAAATATAGGCTTCGCTGAAGATAGTAGACAATAGATATTAGATCGTCCCGATTTTTCCTCGAAAATCGGGACAGGCTTTCACTTCTAGACTGCACAAAGCGAAGCGATTCTTGTATCTCACACGCTCACCTCTCATCCTTCACCTCTCATCCTTCACCTCTCATATATTATGGATTACGTAATCAGTGGCATACAACAAATGGGTATTGGTGTGCCGGATGCAGATACAGCATGGGCATGGTATCGCAAATACTTTGGTACGGATGTTGCTATTTTTCAAGAAGAGGCAGAAGCCGCATTGATGTTGCCATATACAGGTGGCGAGCCTAGAAAACGCTATGCTATCTTGGCAGTCAATATGCAAGGTGGTGGTGGTTTTGAAATCTGGCAATATAAAAGTCGAACGCCACAGCCACCGAACTTTGACGTACAGCTAGGCGATTATGGGATGTTTGTGGGGAAAGTCAAAACCAATGATGTCGCAGCTACTCATGCGTTCTATCAAAAGGAAGGTCTCGATTTATTGTCGCCCATTGTACAGACGCCTGAAGGAAAGCCGACGTTCTATCTGAACGACCCATACAACAATATTTTCCAAATCGTTCACTCTGATAATTGGTTTCAATCGCCCAAACGCCATCTGACAGGTGGTGCTTATGGCACAACTATCGGTGTCTCTGATGTCGATGAGAGTATCAAGTTTTATAGAGAAGCACTGGGGTATGATGTAGTGGTCTATGATGAGATGGGCACATTTGATGACTTGGCGGATTTACCTTCTGGCAAGTTGAAAGTGCGCCGCGCATTGCTGCGCCATAGTGTGGAGCGAAAGGGAGCGTTTGCACCGATGTTGGGAGCTAGTGAGATTGAGCTGGTGCAAGCGTTGGGGCGCGAGCCGCGTTCGATCTATGAAGATCGCTTATGGGGAGATTTGGGGTTCATTCATTTGTGTTTCGATATCCGACACATGGACAAATTGGGGCAGAAAATGGACGAATTGGGGCACCCATTCACGGTCAATAGTGGTGATTTTGATATGGGTGAAGCAGCTGGACATTTTACGTATGTCGAAGATCCTGATCGCACTTTGATCGAGTTCGTAGAGACGCATAAGGTGCCTGTGGCTGCTAAGTTTGGTATTTATCTAAACCTGAAAAATCGTCATCCCGAAAAGCCACTACCTAGATGGATGTTGAAAGCGTTGGGTTTGAATCGAAAGAAAGATTGATGAACTTTAGGTGTCGAGTTAACTAACTTACCGATGTAGCTCCAAATTTCCCTTAAACACCTCTTTGCTGCCATCCAACTGCTCCACTTCCAAGATATAAAAGTACGTGCCATCCGGTAAGTCTTTGCCTTTCCATTTGCCTGTCCAATCATTTTGATAGTTGCGTTGCTCATAGACGAGATGTCCCCATCGGTTGTAGATTTGTAATAGATTGTCGCCTTGCGCATCTATGTTGGCGATGAAGAAAACATCATTGATGCCGTCGCCATTGGGAGAAAAGCCATCGAATATTTCTATGCCTTCACACTGTACTGTGATGCGCACTGTGGCGTTGTCGCAACCATTGTCATTACAAATAAAGTAGGTAAATTGATCTTGCCCGGTACAGTTTTGTTTGTCCGGAAAATAAGTAATCGTACCGTCGGGATTCAAGATGACTGTCCCATTTTCGGGCGCGTCGCCTATCGAGATGACACTAATGCCACCTGTGAGATCATCGTTTTCTTGTATCGTGATGGTGATATTTTCGTCCTGATTGGTCGATGCTTCATCGTCTTCGGCATTGGGTGGATCGCTGAAGGGAACGACATTTACAATTAGAAAAGTCGTATCACAGAACCCCAAATCATCGCAAGCCACTAGACAGGCGCGTTCTGAGCCAGTTTCTCGTCCGGTCAGTCTGATGCAGTTGGAAGAGAGCACATCCACCTCTACTTTATCGCCCGAAAGGAGTGGGCAGACATTGAAAAAGTTGTTGACGGTGCCTGGCAGTTCGGAAGTGTCGATGCAAACCTCCAACGTTTCATTGATGAACAAGGAGGCCGAAGCAACAGAACTCATCGGCTGAGTGACCGTGATCTGAAAGACAGTCAGCGATGCATTCCCTTCTGTATCGACTATCCAAACGCAAATACTATCCATACCGACAGCCGTTCCGGTATAGCTCAAACAATATTCTTTGACATCCAGATCAAAGTCAACAATATCGCTAACCGTAGGTCGCTCGCAGTCTTCGGTGATCGTCACCAAGCCGCCAAAATCATTCAAATCAAAGCAGAAAACACCTTCATCTAGATTCAGAAAAAGCGTATCGCTGATGTACTCTGGTTCGACGACGGTCAGTAAGAAATCAAGGCTGTCGCGATTGCCGAAACTGTCTTCATAGCGTAGGCAGGCACTTGTCTGTCCGGCTTGTTGTCCCTTATAATTTAGACAAAAATCTGTTTCGTCCAATTCAAAATCAGCAATTGCATCATCAGCGCATTCATTCTCAAATCGAATCAAATCACCCGGCAGCAATCGCTGTTGTTCCAGACAAAAATGGTCGCTATCGCCTACTCGGACAACATCTCTTTGCTGTCGATTCAGCGCTGTTCGCACTGCGATTTGTACAAAAGTAGAGTCGCAGATGCCTAAGGTATCACATTGTACAAAATAGGTGTTGATGGCTTCGTTGAGGTTGCCACGCACTTCGATGCAGTTGTCTACGATGCGACGCCAGGAGTAGCTATCGGCTTCTTGTGTATTGATAAGATCGGAGAGGGGTGGTGTCAGCTCGCTATCATCTAGACAAATAATACGAGACTCACCGATGGACAAATTGAGAGAGATACTATCTGTGTCGGTACAGACGACGCGGATGGTTTGTTCTTGCTGCTCCAGTGTAAAAAGGTCGGTGATCTGTAGTTCATGAATACCAATTGGTAGCGCAATACCGACATTTTGAGCAATGGACTTTTGGATATAAGGTGCGTTGATGGTGGTACTAGTCGGCAGGATTTCGATGCGTAGCTCACCATAATTTTGATTGCTATCGCCACCGACCAGCCGTTCTGACATCACCGAAAAACGCCAATTACCGTTCTCGTCCCAAGTATTCAAAGAGTCAACGAGCGCATCAATCGTCAAGAACTCACCCGAAAAAAGCTGCTCATCTACTCGCCAATTATCGACATAGAAGGGCGCGAAATCCGGCGATAGAATAGCGTTATTGATGGGCGCATAGTAGCCAGTCATTGAGAAATTGCAGCCTTGTGTTTCTTCCAAAATACGACCATCAAGACGAATACGAAATCGCAATGCCTCATCTATCAGTACATCGCTACACCAAACTGCCTCTTGGTCACAAGCAGTTTGCAGTACCAAGGTATCTGTCGTCACCTCTTGTGCATGGGTGCTGTGCAGCCCAAAGAGAAAAAGGAGGAATAGAAAATACAGCCTGATTTGAGAAATGTGGTTCATTAATTTGAGTCGTCTCCGTGAATGAAAAGTGTGTGTATAGCAATGGAGAACTGAGCGGTGATATTTTCGAGAGTCGAGATTACGTATAAATACGTTTGAGTAAGGTAGAATGTTGCTAGACGATAAGATCGTGCGCGTGTTGCATAAGTTTTTGCTTTTCTGGAATGCTATAAGTCAGTGGCAACTGCGCAATGCCGATCAGTCGTCGCATCATTTCTATACCAGCATAAGCGTGCACCAAATAAGCATCAAAACGTTGTTCGTAATGATTGTAAATCGTCATTTCTATATCGCTGCGCTCGTGTCCGGCAAGCAGTAAATGTCCCATCAAAACGCCCAGCTCAAACTCCACTTCGCCCATAAAACTAAACTCTGGATCGATGATTTTGATACCAGATTGGGTGCGCATCCAACTGCCAGGATAGTAGTCGCCATGTAGCAAATAGGTGCCTTTGGATAGGTATCGCTCACCTAGCTCTCCGATACGATCTTTAAGTGTTAAATCTTCTGTATATGGTCGTGCGACATCCGCTAATCCTGCTTGAATACTATCTAGATCGAACCCATTGTCCGTCTGAAAGGGTAATACAAAGATATGCTGATGATTGAGTTGACGTAGCTTCAGGTTATCGGGATATTGTTGTTTTTCTTCTGCTGACCAGTCCGCTAAATGTAGATCATTCAAGTATTGCAATAAAAGTTTCAAGTCATCATTACCCAATCTTTTTGTCGGTTCGTATAGCTCCAATAAATCATTTCCCGCTCCTAAATCTTCCATCACAATCAGAAAATTGTCGGGATCGTAATGCAGCAACTTTGGCATATTTTCAACCTGAGTTTCGATTTGCTGTGCATACTGATAAAACATCGCTTCTGTATGGATGCGTTCTTGAGGTGCAGGAATGGAAGGATATTTATTGACGTAAGGTTTAGATTGTTTGAGGATGAGGGATTGATCGTCATACGTGTATCGCAGCACAAAATTCATATTGCCTTCGCCAGGTTTGGATAGGCTTATTTTTTGTGGGGAGGTGTCGAGTAGCTTGTGGTGGAGTAGGTAGTCGGTGATGGATTGTGTCGTACTGTCGGTAGAAAGCTGGATATGCATTTATTGGTTGATTTGGAGTGAAGGTAAGGGATTGTAGACTAGATCAGAGCGAGATATTTGTTAATTTGATAGAAAAGAAGCGATTTCTTGATAACATCCGACAAAAACGATCACATATAAGCAGGACTGCTTATCTTGAAGCCAAATCAGTTTTCGACAATGGATGACCTAATTGAACAACTTAGAAGTGGCGATAAGAACAGCATCAAACAAGTCTATCTTGATTTTTACGAAAAATGTAAATGGGCAGTGCTTAAAAATGGTGGTGACGATGAAGATGCGCAAGAGACTTTTCAGCAAGCTTTATTTTCGCTGTTAGAGAAAGTACAAGATCAATCATTTAAAGTGAAAGCTCTGGACAACTATTTATTTCGGACGTGTACGTTTCTTTGGTATGCCACGAAGCGAAAACGGCAAAGAGTAAGCCTGACAGATACTTTCTCAGATGAAGTGGAGGAAGTCAGCTACGATGAATCTAGCGAACATAGATTGACCCAAAAAGATAAAATGTATCAGGCGTTGAATGAAATCAATGAGACCTGTCGAAAACTCTTGGAACTATTTTTCTTTGAAAAGCTGTCCGACGTAGAAATCGCGCCTATCATGAATTTTGCTCCTAATTATGTGCGTGTGAAAAGAAGTCGATGTATTATGGAACTTCGGAAAATGGTTTGATGGAGATTTTAGATGTTAGACGTTAGATATTAGAAAGCTTCTGTAAAAGACTGAAAATCTCCGAAGCATCAGAATAGGCAATTTTATACATTCTAGTTGATTCCCACTTTGAAAATAACCACCATGGATGAAAATAACATTATACAAATAGAACGCTTTTTGGAAGGCGAAATGGACAGTGAGGAACGTGCTGCTTTTGAAGCTCAGCTTCAAAGAGATGAAGAACTGAGAGAAACTATGTCTTTTTATCAGGATTTGCAGACAACGATAGAGCGCAAAGGAGCGATACAAGAAGTCCACCAAGAGCTGAAAGCCGAAAATTTCTTTACAACTACTACTCAAGAAGAAACCGCACCAGCTGCCAAAATCGTCCAAATGCGTCCGAAAAATAGAAGACGATGGCTAGCGTATGCAGCAAGTTTTCTAGTGTTGGTGACCGCAGGCAGTCTGTTTTATTCCAACAGCAACTATTCCAATCAAGCCTTAGCAGGCGTTGAAGCATCCAATATCTTATCCCTATTCGACCAAGGTAATCTAAAAGGAAACGCCGATGTAGAAAATAATTTATCGACAGGTTTGTCCTTCTTGGCTGATGAAGAATACGAGCAAGCTGTCACCTTTTTTCGATCCATAGAAACGTCCAATGAGCGTTACGAAACCGCTCAGCTGTACCTAGCTTATGCTCAACTAGCCAATGACAACCCCAAGCAAGCGCAAGCTGCTGCTGAAAACTTACAACAAATTACTGAGGATCAGACCTTAGCGTATCGCGCCGAGTGGATTATTATTCAAGCACAGCTACAGCAAGGACAAACAAGCGAGAACTTTCAAACACGTTTGGCAACTTTTGCAAATCAGCAAGGTCGATTGCAGGAAGAGGCGCAGGCATTGCAAGTGGAGTTGAGTTCTTTTTGGAGACAATTGATCTTCTAATTAACAAAAATAGCCGCCGCCGTCATCACTCCCAAATGATGCTGATGTGTCACCGCAATATAATAGTGATCGCTAGCTAAATTATAAAAACGAACGGCTGATTCCCCATCCAAATCCACAATATCACCATCTCGTTGCAGCAGTGCCGAACACTCAGCGATGACGATGCTAGAGTCATTTTTATCTCTCAATTCTACTTTGACCCAATCAACAATTTCATCGTTTTCAGAAATATTAGTTTTGGCTTGTAAAACCGAAGTGGTTGTGCTATCCGAAGCAGCATAAGGGCTTTGAGTGGGTACTAGACTTAGTGTTGCCCAATTTTGCGCCATCAAGTCAGTGTTGCTGTCAAAATTGCCTTGCAGTTTGACTTTGACTTCTAGTTGTAAGCAAGAAACAAGTGCTGCGCAGTCCAAAGCTGTTTGATGATTCAATACACCACCTGATACACTCAATCCTGAAAAACTATCATAAGTATCCACGTTACTCAAGATACAATTTTTGATTTGCTGCGCTGTCAAACATGGATATTGCGCACGCAGTACGGCAGCCGTTCGAGCGACTGCTGGAGCTGCCATAGAGGTGCCAGTTTGCTGTACAATAGTGCCATCAAAGTTAGTAGTTTCAACAAAACCTGCTGCTGCCAAATCTACGGTCATCGCGCCATAACTCGCATAGTCCGCTAGCCGAATATTGCTGCCGTCAGGATCGGTTTGGTAGGCGGTGACGACGATCATATTGTCCAAATCAAAGTTGGAAGGGTATTTTTGAATCAAGTCGTTGTTTTTGCTGGTGTTGCCAGCAGAAGTAATGATGAGCACATCGCGCTCGGCAGCATATTTTAGTGCATCGTAGAGAATCTCAGGAAACTGCGCAGCTTCAAATCCCCAGCTTAAATTCAAGACCTTCGCGCCAGCATTGACGGCATAGTAAATGCCACAAACGGCATCAAATAAAGTACCGCGTTGTCCTTCATAAAACTTGAGCGATATGAGTTGCAATTGTACTTCATCTGGAAAGTCATTGACGATCACACCACTCACGCTAGAACCATGTCCATCTATATCGTTGGGCTGTCCATCGGCATTCACAAAGTCATAGCCAATCGTATCATTTTGTAAGCATTCGCCAGTTTGTTCATTCTGCCAAAGTGCAGACTGTAATTCTATATGATCGTCATCAATTCCAGTATCGAATACGGCTACTTTGACACTATCGGTCGCATTCGTTGGGGCATAAGCACCTGCCGCAAAAGTCTGTACGACACCAGCTCCCGCTGCTTCGCTTTCATCTAATGTGGGCGTGACATTATTTTGATTGCTAGTGATGGTGAAGCGTTGCGCATAGACACCTTGCTCTAGATCATCGCTTCCGAAACTCGTCCACGAAACGACCACATCGTCACCAGAATTGATAGCGATGGAAGGATTGACTTGGTTGCCAGAAGTGTTGTCGTTGACGAGGATGGCATTGTTGATTGGAAAACCAAAATTGCTGAATAGCTGTAAGTAAATGTCTTTATCTGTTCCGTTAAATTCTTCCCAAACGAGCAAAAAGTCACCATTTTCACGAAGGGCTACATCGAAATCAGTGATGTCTTCGGCATTGAAGAATAGAAATTGTCCCATCATATTGGGCGCACCGTTTGCATTATAAGTTCGAGCACGGATGCCTATATTCCCAGTCATATCGCCAACTATTCGAGAAACAATCACAAACTCACCTTGATTATTCATGGAAACAGCTGGTAAAGAATGAAAATCATCAGACAAACCTATGCTTCGACCAAATCTTATCCGATTCAAAGTCGTATCCGTTTGCTCATACAAACTAAATCTGACCGTCGCTTCATCATCCAGCCACGCTACGATAAAGTTGCCATTGGCTGCAATACCGACTTGTGCTTCTTTTTGACTATCGCCAGAGTTAATCACTGTAATCCGTTCGCCGACTAGATCACCGTCTGCTTCCATCCGCTGCGCATAAATGCCCAATCCACTATTATCTAAACCTTCCCAAGCGACAATGGCTTGTCCTTCATTATTCAAATCTACGTCGGGATCGAACCCTAAATTGCCATTGCCTAGTCGAAAGTAAGCTCCATCCTTTGCACCATTGCTATCAAAAGCTTGCCCTTGAATTTCTTTATTACTGACGCCGCTCATCCAAACTGCCATTGCTTCTCCCTTATCATTCATAGCGAGTGCAACGCCATCTTGATCGCCTGAAGTGAGTGTATTGACTTGAAAATCGTCGTCTAATGCTATGCCATTTTCATCAAATTGTCTGCCAAAGACGCCTAATAGATTTCCGTCACGATTTGCGTCTTACCAAGCTAGAAATACATTCCCAGCACTATCAATACCAACAACGGATTGATTTTGCAGTCCGTTATTGCTGCTGCTACCTAGAATTGTTCGATCTTCTAATAGGTAATTGTAATTGGTGGTATCGACTTTGGAGCGTGAAGAACTGACGCGTCCTTTTTTTCGCAAGGTTTCCATTGCGATGGGATCGTCCGTTTGCCATAGTTCCAACTCTTGTTTCAAACAAGGGCAAGTGCCGACCAATGTGGCTTCTTCGCTCAAAGAATCTCGGAAGGAAGCGATTTCTTCGGGTGTGGCATCAGATTCAAATTGGAGGATAAAACTGTTGGCAATGCGATTGCCTGCGCCTTGAGAAAGTGTATCGTTTAGCGTCGTAATGGGGAAATCACATAACTCCCACTCCTCATCATCGGGCGCTAATTCGTGAGCAGAAAGGACAACAATCGCTTCTTCAGCTTCGTCCACCAATGTATTGTTTTGCTCCCAAACTCTGAAATAGACCGTATCATTGGGCAATAAATTATTGGCTACGCCATCGATAACCAAAACAAAAGGTAAGCTGTCCAACTCCGCACAAACCAAAGGCGTCAAACTTCCACAGCTACTCCCAGTATAAGCTTCCACACTAGGCGCGATCGTACTCAGGGAGTCATTTTTGATCAAAAAATTGCCTGTCGCAGGGACGACTGCTTTGAACCAAACATCATTGCCGACATAAGTATCACTACAACTTAAACTAGGCGATGGCATAGAAGTCGTCGCTTCATCCAATTTGACGGCAACGTACTGCCGACCGCAAGCTTCTTCATTCATCGGTAGAAAAGCAGCCTCTAAGCATTCGTAGTTGTCTAAGCAAGAACCTTGACCAGAAGAACAGAAGAGAGCAAAATTATCGCCATCGAATAGGTTTGGATTGTTGCTTAAACTGACTGTCTGTCCGCATAGATTAAAGAAACTAGCCGGAACGCAACCAGAAAATTGGTTCGCACCGAGTTCCAGAGTCGTCAAATTTGGGAGTTGTCCTAGCTCTTCTGGTATCTCACCCGAAAGTTGATTGATACTCAGCGATAGGACTTCCAAATTGTTGAGCTGTCCGAGCGCAGCTGGAATTTCACCAGACAAAAATTGATTACCTAAATACAAATCCTCCAACAGCGTCAAATTACCAAAAGAAGCTGGAATCGCGCCTTCTAGGTTATTGGCATTGAGACGTAGCGTTCTGAGATTGTTTAAGTTACCTAGTTCGGTAGGAATCGTGCCACTTAGTTCATTGCCTTGTAGCCATAGATTAGTGAGATTACTCAGATTGCCCCAAGTGCTTGGAATTTCGCCTTCCAATTCGCAAAGTTCCAGATAGATTTGCTCTAAGTTTTGAAGTTGCCCGAGGCTTGCTGGTAGCGTTCCTGTGAGTTCATTGTTACGGAGATTTAAAGACTTTAAATTGCTCAAGTTATTAAAGCTTTCAGGAATTGTTCCGCTCAATTGGTTGTTGGAAAGATCGAGATTGAAAGCTAAAACTAGATCGCTGAAATCGGTAGGAATTGTGCCTGTGAGTCGATTATAAGATAGATTGAGTTGGGTGAGTTGTTGCAAATTGCCGAGAGAAGCTGGGATCGAGCCTTCTAGTTCATTATAAAAAAGTGTCAATGTTTTCAGTTCGTCTAAATTGCCGAGTTCTGTTGGTATCGTACCACTGAGTTGGTTGTTACTGAGTCGAAGGCTAGTTAATGAATCCAATTGACCTAAAGTAGCAGGAATTGTACCTGTGAGTTGATTGAATTGTAGCGCGATACTAATCAGATCGGGTGAGTTGTTGAGTTGTTGAGGGACTGCGCCTTTGAGCTGATTGTCGTTGAGTAGGAGTGTTTTGAGGTTGGGCAGCATATTAAATGTACCAGGAATGAGGCTGTCTAGTTGGTTGTTGCTGAGTTGCAGTCCTTCCAAGTTGGTCAACAGCCCTATTTCCTGTGGAAGTGTGCCTGAGAGGTCATTGTCAAAGGCTTTGAAGCTCACCAGATTGGTTTGTCCAACGCTAGTTGGGATGTTACCTGTCAATTGGTTATTGCTCAGATCAAGGATTTCTAGTTTTGTGCAATTGCCGATAGAACTAGGAATACTGCCCTCAAATTCGTTGTTCTGTGCCAGAAAAAGCCGTAGTGAATCCAAGCCGCCAAAAATATCGGGCAAATCGCCTGAGAATTGGTTGTTTTGAATTTGGAAAGTACGGAGTTGGTGGAGATTGACTAAAGAGCTTGGGAGGCTATCGGTGAGGCTGTTGCTATTGACTCGGATACTTTCAATTTGACTGAGATTGCCAAAACTAGACGGTAACGAACCACTTAAGCTACAATTGCTCAATAATAAACTTTCCAGCTTAGATAGATTTCCCAAAGTAGCTGGAATACTCCCCGACAAACTGGGATTATTGTCTAATCTTAGATTAATCAAGTTCTCCAGATTACCCAATTCTGAAGGTATTGTATCATTAAAAGCATTGCCTGATAGCCAAAGCTGCTCTAAACTATCTAAGTTGCCTAACTCAATAGGAATCGATCCAGTTAGGCTATTGTTGTTCAAAATAAGCTGATCTAAATGGCAGAGATTACCCAAAGAAGTCGGCAGCGCACCATTCAATTGATTATTGACTAAACTGATACCTTTTACGCATTCATTTACGTCTAACGTCACACCTTGCCAAGTATCAATTGGATCATTTAAGTTCCAAGTCACTGTCCAGTTTGCGCCATCTGTTGCTTGATACAAATCGACCAAAATCAGTGAATCTGCCGTGCGATTGTAAGTACAAGAAATGGCAGCTGGTAAGGGAGAAGAATGATAAGCCATCGCTAAGAGCGACAGCAAAATGAAAAAAGAAGGAAGGAGTTTCATGGCTCGACGATTTAAAGTAGCGTAGGTCAAATTCAAATGTGTTCAGAAAAGCAAAATGTTATCAATTTTTTGACTAAAATAGAGAAATTTGATGTTTTGCATTATCACTTTGGTCTTATGAAAAATACATGGCTTCTATTGCTACCTATCATTTTCCTAATTGCCTGTCAAGCAGAAGTCGAAAATGAACAGTCAAAAATTGAAGTCTGGACGGCTGCGGATCGGCAGGCTGTTATGCTATTAGACAGCGCACAGCTATTGGCGGAAGGAGACGCTTATGTAGATGCCATTGCTTTGCTTTCTACTTGCGCTTTTGATGAGATGCAGCATGATTCTGTGCAAGCAGAAGTGGCGCATCGCCTTGGTGTTTATCATTACATCATAGAGCAGTACGATACGGCATTGATCGCTTGGCGAACCGCATTGCAGCATCGACATCAAGCTCCACAACTAGACACACTTGGACTCACCAAAACCTATCGAAATATAGGCTACACGCACTTTTTATTGGAAAATTATGAAGCAGCAAAAGACACGTTAGCTCTAGCTTTGGCGACTTATCTTCCCTACTCAGATCGTGCGCCCAAACGACTCGCAGACATCTACAAAGAAATGGGACAAGTGAGTATGGCAGTGGGTGATTTTGCGCAAGCGAAGTTGCAGTTGTTAACTGCTTTTGATCTGGCTCGACCGTTGGAGACGTGGGATCGAGGTGCTTTTTTCAATGAGTGTTTTCGACTATTTTACAATACGGAGCAGTACGAGGAAGCCTTAAAATATGTGCAAAAAAGTATCCTTCTGTACGAGCAAATGGAAGAATTTTATGACGAAGACATACAGCAACTCGCCAATTTTTACAACAACATCGGACTTTTCCATCAAGAACAGCAGCGAGATAGTGCCATTTTTTACTATAAAAAAGCGGCGGATATCAATGCTGAGTATCCCGTCCGAGCAGTCAACTTGGGGATCAATTATTTCAATCTAGGAGAACTTTACTTGGCAGAAGGGAAGATGAATGAAGCGGCAGATTTCATCAATCGTGCCATCGAAGTAGAACATCGACTAGCGGCTCGGTTGGGCATTGCGAAAGATTTTGGGTTGAAAGCGGAATGGTTTTTAGCTCAAAATAAGCATGAACGAGCATTGGACTGGAATGAAAAAGCACTCAGGAAGCTAATTCCAGAGTTACCTAAAGATGCGATCCCAAAAGCAGAGCAAGTTTTTACCCATCGTCTTGAAATCATTGAGTTGCTGATGGAAAGAGCTGCTATTTTTCAGATATTGTCTGTCAGTGGATATGGACAGCAAATGAATGCGATTTATGAGGTAGTCGATCAATTGATACAGCAACTCAGACGCGCTCACACGTCAGATGAAACCAAACTCTTTTTGGCACAAGAAGCGCGTCGTATCTATGAACAAATTGTCGATTTTCAAGTCAAACAATACAAACTAACGACTCAAGAAACAGACCTAGAGCAAGCATTTCTATACGCCGAACGCTCCAAAGCAGTGGTCGTCCTCGATGCTTTGACTGACCAACAAAATAAACAATACGCTGGTGTACCGTTCACTGTTTTAAAAGAAGAAAGACAACTCAAAGAACAGATCGCCAAAACAGAAACACAACTATTCGAGCAACCTGGAAGCATCCAAATTAAAGAGCGTTTGCTGCTCCTCAATACGGAACTCGAACAGTTTGTACAGCGACTCAAACAGGACTATCCGACTTACGCACAACTCAAGTATACACCTTCAAAATTGAGCCTTCCGACTTGGCAAAAAGAGCTAGACGAGACGATTATCTCTTATTTCATCAGTGCCGAAAAAGACTATGCTTTTATCGTATCCAACGATCAACTAGAGCTGGTCGAGTTAGGAAAAAATGAGCAATTGGGCGCGAATATTCAAGCCTTGCGACAAGCGATTTATGTCGATTTCACAACTGCTACTCGACTCAACAAAAATGCTGATTCATCTTATGAAACTGTGGCGCATCAGCTCTATGATTATTTATTCCAACCTATCGTTCAACAAACAACATTGCCTGAAAAAATTGTCATTTTACCAGATGGCATATTAGGCTATCTGCCTTTCGAGAGTTTATTGACAGACACTTTGACCACCCCAAAGGCTTACGGAAACTTCAACTATTTACTTCGTCAACATCAAATCAGTTACGCTTACTCAACCGCTTTATTATTAGAAATGAAGCGCAAAAATCATCAACACAGGCGTCAGCAAGCACTCATCGTTGAGCCAGAATTTGGTGTACATCCTGAAGATACTTTGGCTGCGCTATCTACTACAGCAGATCAATTAAATGCTGTTTTGAAAGGCAAAGTGATCACAAAAGAGAAAGCGACTTTGGAGCAATTTCTAGGACTAGCCGAAAACTATGCTATCCTTCATTTAAGTACACACGGCATCGCCAATGATGAAAATGGAGATCGAGCCTTTTTAGCATTTACTTATTTGCCAGATGGCGTAGATAATGAAGCCCTCTATGCCCGTGATCTTTACAATTTACAACTCCGAGCCAACCTCGTTGTGCTGAGTGCTTGCGAAACAAGTGTAGGTGAGCTGCGCACTGGTGAAGGCATCATCAGTCTAGCAAGAGGATTTAATTATGCAGGCGCGAAAAGTATGCTCACCACCCTTTGGAGCGTCAATGAAAGTAGCACAGAAGAACTCTTACTTTCCTTCTATGACCATCTTAAAGCAGAACTTTCCAAAGATGCCGCACTCAGACAAGCTAAGCTAGATTTTATTGCCAAATATGGGGCAGAAGCACATCCTTTTTTCTGGTCGGGGTTTATTGGAATTGGGGATATGACTGCGATTTTCTGATAATTTATAGGAAAATCAAATATTTTTTACTAAAATAAGTAATTGATTATCAGTTGCTTATAAATAAATTGTTCAACTCGATTCACTATTTCTAACTTTTTTCTCAACTCCTTGATAACATCACTCGCCTCGTGACACTTTAGGGTGAATTTGATTAACATCACCTACAAGATCACAACTAATGAAAGCTTCTAATTTAATATTTATCACACTTTTCATCTTCGGTTTATTCACAGCTTGCGAGCAAGACCAAACAATGAATGAACTCGCTACTTTAGACCCCAATCCATCCACTACACAAGCATTTACAGAAACAGATGAGCGTACAGAAATCGCAACTGTTGAGTTGGAAACGGCTGTCATTTTAGACTCAACGACTATCGAAGCAGCTGAGATCGAAAGCAGAAGCAACCGAACTAGAATCTACAGCAAGCACCTCCGCGTACGAGCCGGCTATGCTTATCCGATCAGACACGCCCGAAACAATCTAGATCCTTACTGCCGCTATACTGTAGAAGTAAGGCGCTACGATGGCGACCCAGATTTATTCATCTATGGCGGTAACAGTCAACGTGCCACCCGTAAAATCCGACGGGCAGAGATCCTAGAGAATGGACGCCTAGAAAAATCCTATTTCGTCCGTATGGACTTAGCGCCTGACGAATACTATGGCTACTACTTGATCTATGCGGATAAAGGAGTAGATGCAGAGTTCAAAGTCGAAATTTTCAAAGAATGTGACAATGACGGCGATAATAGCGACGGCTGCTCCAATGTACCCGATGACTGCCAGAAAGTAAGCTGTACACCAGTCCTTTTCAACAACGACGGCACTTACGGCTGCACCATCAACGCGAGTTTCCTAGACGACTATCAAGTAGAATATTGGACAGTCAATGGTCAGCGTCAAACTCGAACTGGTAACGAAGTCAAACTAACAGTTCTTGCACCTGGCGACTATGAAGTATGTGCTTACTTTTTGTGCAATGGCGAATTGTATAAGTGCTGTCAAGTAGTGACTTGTCCTCCTGTTGACAATGGCAATGACCACTGTCATACCATACTAAAAGAAGGCTTTGAGGACTATCGCGCTTGGGACAAAATCGCGCAGGTCTCTCATGAATGGGTAACTTGGGATCGTGGTCGAGAAGGTAGTAATCAGGATGCTGTCGTGATGAATGACGCTTGGCAAGGCGGCAGAAAGTACTTACACTTATCCGAAGATCGCGCTCAAGATGTGGTGTACAGACTCGGCAATCAAAATAGCGGATGCTATGAATTGAGCTTTGAGTTATTCATGATCGATGCGGGCTATTTCAATATTCAAGAAGACCAGTACAACTTTGTCGGCGGTGGCTTATTTGGCGTCAAATTCTTTGGGAATGGACGCTACGAAGTCAGAACCAATGGTGGTGGTCGCTCTTCTTTGATCGGTTATTCTATTGACAGATGGATCGACATCAGCATGAGCATTGATCTAGATCGCAATCAATATGAGTTGACGATTGAGGGACGCACGTTCCAATTGACTTCTGTACGCGGATTCGATACATTGGGCGGCATCAACTTCTTCGCACCCGATAATGCGAGCTTCCATGTCGATAATATTGAGTTGAAGATATGTAATTAGATTGATGAAGCTAGTACGACGACCTCGTTTTCCACGAGGTTGTCGTTTTGCCAGTATTTTGAAGTCTACTATTCTGATTACTACATACTTACGTGAAGGTTTCACTCCTGATTTTAAATCGGGACAGGTTCAAAGTGAAGCTTGTTCCAACAATTGTGAGCCTTCACTTTCAATAAGACTAAATTTTCTCACACCAAAATCAACGAAAATGAAACAACTAACCACCTTAGGTGTACTGCTATCGCTATGTCTGGTAGCAAACGCACAAGTTAAAATCACACCGGATAGTTTAGGCATCGGCACATCGGAACCTGAACAAAAACTCCACGTCAGCGGCGGACGAATACTATTGGAAAATGGGAATTTTAGTACTTATTATGAGCTAGATACAGATAATTCTAATTCTGATTTAGGGATCTTATTTCGAGACGGTGGCACACCACGGTCTTGGATTTATCGAGATGGGAGCACCAACATACTGCGAATGAGTGCGAGTAGTAATGCTGGAAGAAATGACTTGCTTGTAGAGGGAAATACAGGTAATCTTGGCATAGGACTGTTGCCGACCAACGATCAAGTCATTATTGGTCATCTTGCCAGCAATACTTCAGCGCATCTCAAATTACAGCAAAGTAGTAATTTGAACTATGCGCATTTAGAATTTGCTAATGCAGGACTAACTTCCAATTGGCAGATCAAAGGAGGCGTACAATCATCAGGCGAACCTCGACTCCACTTCTCCTACTACGATGGCACAGATATAGAGGACTATTTATCCATCGACGGTACGAATGGTCAAATCGGCGTAGGCATCACCACACCGACTGCTCAGCTGGATGTACGCACGCCACCAGGCAGTGTCGCTACCGCCGGTCCGACTTATGGAATCAATGTAGTTGCAACAAGCGCAACTACACAGAATTCTTTTGGTGTCTATAGTCAAGCAACAGGTGCTATCGGCCCTTTCGGCGATCCGCCAGGCAACTATTCGATCTATGGAACGACAGTCGGTTCGACACCTTCTATCAATAATCATGCAGGCTATTTCGATGGCCGAGTCACCGTCACAGGTACGTTTTCCAATCCTTCTGACAGATTACTCAAACAGCACATCAAATCCCTCAGAAACAGCAGCGATGTATTGATGCAGTTACGTCCTGTGAGTTATTTATTCCGAGACGAACATCAAAAATACATGGCACTGCCAGATGGCAAACAGTTGGGGTTTGTGGCGCAAGAAGTGGAGAAAGTGTTGCCAGATTTGGTGATACAAAACAGTCATCCTAGAGCGGATAAGAACTTGGCGTACAAGTCAGTCAATTATCTAGGCTTCATTCCACTTTTGACACGCGCTTTTCAAGAACAAGAAGAACGCCTGAATGAGCAAGCAGCAGAAATTGAAGTATTGATGGAACGGCTGGCACAACTCGAAAAAATGATATCAACTTCCGATGCTGAGTTAGCATTCAATCAGTTGTTTGTCAAAGCACAAACCGCTTATCTTTCCCAAAATCGCCCTAATCCTTTTAGTGAACAGACACTTATTGAGTACTACATTCCAAATGATGTGAAAGAAGCCATTTTACTGATGACGGACCTCAATGGTCAGATTGTATAAGAAATCACACTACTAGATCGAGGAAAAGGACAGCTAGAGATCAATGCTTATGAATTGAGCAGCGGTACTTATGCTTACGCCTTATATCTGGATGGCATGGTTCATTCGACTCAAAAGTTGGTACTGACGAAATAGTATATTCCCAAAAGCAGATTTGCTTCTTTCTGTAAGAAGAATAGCGATGATATGGATCGCTGATTTTGATTAGTGAGCTGACCTTATAAAAGGCACTCACTATTTTTTTGACTTTTTTTAAAAAAGGTTGATAACATCAGATACAGCTCGACACTGTAAGGCGCAATCAAGATTTGAAATAATAAAAATCCATATCATGAAAACGCTTTTCAATCTTTCTATTTTAGCCTTGACCCTTTGCTTAGTTCAGTGTACACAAGATCAATTCACCAATGATTTTGACAGTATGGTCAGTACGCATCAAGCACCCAATGAAAACAGCTTACGCCATGCGCTCGGCAACGGTCAAGTTATGGCGAAAGTAACTCCTTCCGCCTTCAACGAGATCGAAAGTAGAGGTACAACTTCCCTTTATAGCGATCAAGGACAAGTCAATGCAGAAGATTGGTTCATTTTGACAATGGACAAGAACTTCATGACTGACACTTGCCAATTTACCATCACTTTGGAAAAGATAGATGGTCAATCTGGTATCTACATGTATGCTTACGATGGCATAGAGATGCGCTTCATTCGCGGTAGTTTCGATGCAGAAAATATGACAGAAACGACCTTTGCCGATTTGAGCGACATGCAGCCACAAGATACTTTGCTCGTCTTCGCGGTCTATGGACACACAGCCGCTCAGTTTAATATTGATATTACGATGGAGTGTGAGTCAGCAGCTCCAATAGATGCTAACCCGATCAGAGATAAAGCAATAGCAGAAGCGATTGCTTCGATACTTATTCAAGAAGCAAGAGCCTTACACAACAGACTTGAATACAACAAAAGCTACACCAACTTTCTGATAAAAGGAGGTAACAACAGCAGTGGAGCTTCTTTCAGTGATGGCAGCAACTTGGTGCTTATTTCAGGAACAAAAACCAAAAAAGAAGAAACGAGCAACAGTAACTATATGAGTACGACCTACAGAACTCGTATATCTAAGCTAGAGATGGATTTTTCCCTGTACTCAAAAGCTACTTGTTCTTTCTCAAAAACCATCAGCTACTACCAGTACTATCGCAAACGCTCCTCTATCGTGTACTCCACTGGAAGATCTGCCTCTTCTTGGAAAGCAGATTTGACGATCAAAAGCGACGCTCTAAAAGTCATCTTCACTGATCTTTCTACAGGCGAAACATTCGTAGATGAGTTCAATATTTTCATCGAAGAGCATACCAGAGATTTAGATGACTTTCGTGTCAAAATGACGAGCAACATCAGCGGTCAGTCTTTTGATTTGCTGTTTGTCAAATAACATCTATTCACCTATTCAAAAGCACAACCATCATGAAAAACTTAATGTCCATCCTCCTCTTTCAGTTATTCATTTTAGCAACCATTACAGCCCAAAACACAATGACGTTCAACTATCAAGCTGTCGTCCGAAACGATGATGGTAGCACCATCGTCAATCAAGACATTAGCATTCAAATTGACATCCTTTCGACTACTGCTCAAGGAGATATCATTTACACAGAACAACACTTGACCACAACAGATGATTTGGGCGGATTTACTCTACCAATCGGACAAGGAGAAGTTTTTATGGGCGAGTTCAGGACCATTGATTGGGGAGCTGATGAGCATTACATCCGCTTATCGACAGACCTTGAAGGCGGCGAAAATTTTCAAGAGCTAGGTACATTCCAATTACAAGCTGTTCCTTATGCTTTGTACGGAAAAGACGAAGATGCTGACCCAACGAATGAAAGTATCGAATCTATTGATTTACAAGGCAATACGCTCGTCATTCAAGAATCAGGTAGAACGCAAAGCGTCGATCTAAGTGCTTTGATGGGCTCTGAAAATACAGACAATCAGACGTTGAATTTTAGTGGAACACAATTGTCTATTTCAGGTGGCAATAGCATTAATTTGGCGAGCCTGCAAGATGGCACAGAAGACGCAGATGCTGACCCAGGAAACGAATTACAAACGCTAAGTTTTGATGCAGAAAATAATGCACTTTCACTTTCTTCTAGCAACACGATTATACTACCTATTTCAGAAAGCCCCTGGTCAGTCACTTCCAATAATTCAATAGCTTATACTGGAGAGACAGCTAGTATTCAAAATCCATTGGGACGCAATTACTTGAGTTTTGGGAACCTAGATGGACAAGGCGGTCTGACCACTTTTGCAAATAATGGCTTCCCATTGGCAAGTCTAAGAAACAATGGCAATGGTAAAGGTCGATTTAATTTGTATGGGAATCGAAGTGTGACGACTTTACCACCTTTGGTCGCTTTTGTAGACAATAGCAACTCAGGCAGCATCATTCTATCAGACGAAAGTGAGCAAATTAAAGCTAATATCTACACTCAGAACGGAAGTGGTCATATCACGCTAAATGATGAAAATACAGCTATGGTCGATTTGGGAAAAGCTGAGGAATTAGGAGGTCATGGCTATTTGCTCACTTTTGGGCCCAATGGAAATCGAAATAATTTCTTCGGTAGTCTGATCGGCTTTCCTAATAATGGCTATGTTACAGCAATAGACGCGAATAATGAAATACAAGCAGGTATCTATGTCGACGACAGAAGCAGAGGCATCGTCTTCGGTGACATCAAAAACTTCAGAGTACCGCACCCGAAACAAAAAGGAAAAGAGATATGGTACGCTAGCTTAGAAGGACCTGAAGCAGGAGCTTACGAACGCGGCACAGCCAGACTCAAAAACGGCGAAGCTTTCATCCCTTATTCTGAGCATTTTCAATTGATGATCGACCCCACAACAACGACTTTCTCTTTGACTCCTTTTTCAGCAGATACGTATGGACTGGCAGTCGTCGAGCGCACTTCTGAAGGCTTCAAAGTCAAGGAACTTAATGGTGGAAATAGCAATTTTGAATTTTCTTGGCAAGTGACCGCTGTCCGAAAAGGATACGAAGACTACGAAGTCATCCGCGATGCCAAATCTGCACAGCCAGCCATGAACATATCTAGTCACTAACCAGAAAAAACTGAAATCATGAAGCAACTATTCATAATTATGCTGATGGTAGGAATGTCTGCTCTACTTCAAGCACAACAACTAACGCGAGTCGTCATCGGCAATGTTGGAACAACTTCGCAGACAACGACATCAAAAAGTGTGAGTTGGACGATTGGAGAAATGGCAGTTTTATCTTTGCGCAATCAAAACCATCGACTCACACAAGGTTTTCAGCAAGGCGAACGAAATCGACCAGACAACTGCCCTGAAGCAACGACCACTTTTGCAGAAAGAGTGACTTGTGACTTCACACAAGTAGGCATAGATACCATTACTTACGTCAATACTATAGGTTGTGATAGTGTCGTCATAGAGACCAAAACATTTGGATTTCCTTTCCGACCACTACTCAATGTGACCGAAGACGTTACCCTTTGCGGCGGCGATAGTTTGTTACTTTCGACAGCGTCTTACACCAGTGGGTTGCAATGGACAAGAAATGGAGCAGAACTAGTCGGCGCAACGGATACCGATTTTTATGTGACAGAAAGTGGCATTTACGGTTTGACTTATACCAATGAAGACGGCTGTAGTATCGTTTCTGATATGATTGAGGTAGATGTTATCGAACTGAGTATCTCCGTCTTTGTAAATCAAGACAATTTGTTACATTTGGTGTCAATGGAAGGACTAGAAACGGCTACTTTTCAGTGGTACTTCAATGAAGAATTGATCGAAAATGCGACCGAGTCGATGTATTGTGCAGATCGTTCGGGTTCGTATACTTTGGAAGCTAGGGTAGGGGAATGCATTCAAACGTACAGTTTAGGAGTGGAGATTGACGAAACCATTGAAAACTGCACCGTCAATAGCAGCAATGGCTTTCCATCATCGTCCATGTCCATTTATCCCAATCCGACAGATGATAACATTTGGCTACAACTCACTACCGAAACATCCGCTTCTGTACATATCGAAATCACCAATTTGAATGGGCAAGTGCTCAAAGAATGGACGCAACAACTGAGTTCATCAACGATGAATCATCAGCTTACTTTGGATGACTTTGCTTCGGGGACTTACTATGTCCGGATCATTCAAGATAATAGCAGCCACAGCTTGAAAGTAGTAAAACTGTAGTCTATTTAGCTCGATAAATGAGCCCTTCAAAGCCGTCATATTGTGTTTTGAAAGGCTTTTCTATTTTGTCAACTACTAATTTTAACAATCCTTAACACAATATTTGATTTCTTTAATTTTCATGCAGTAGACTCATTATCAATGATTTAAACATCAAATAATAACTATGTAACTCATCTGTAACTACCTATCCCTAGTTTTGACAACATTTTTGCGCAAAAGGCGTAATAGAAACTTGAACATATACAAAAAATGGCTGAGCACCGCTTTCCCATGAGTGCCAGTCGACTGAAACAAAGTTTTTATTTTTATGAATTTCCCATGGACATGTGTAATGACGGTGTCATTACTGGTAGCGACGATTATGTCGTTCAGTAATACCGCGTACGCAGAAAACACAACTACCGCTGGTCGCATCTCCGATGCAGAAATCCAGCAGCGACTGACGCGTTTGGATAGTCCCGTAGACATCCGCCAAAACGCAGAAACAGTCCGCCAAATCAAGTCTTATGTCATCGATGCTAAAGTGGCAACACAGCGCATCATTGGACGCACGGCTTTGTATTTTCCAGTATTTGAGCATTATTTGAGTGTCTATCGCTTGCCGGAGCAGTTGAAGTATCTACCAATCGTAGAGTCTAGATTGCAGCCGACGGTGCGTTCTCATGCAGGCGCAACAGGTTTGTGGCAGTTTACAGGTGCTACGGCTCGTCAATATCATTTAGCAGTCAATGCACAAGTAGATGAGCGCAAAGATCCGATACGTGCGACAGAAGCGGCAGTCAGTTACTTGTCTCAGTTGCACAACAAGTATCGCGATTGGGCGCTCGTGCTTGCGGCTTACAACTGTGGTCCATCTCGCGTCAATCAAGCCATTGCTAGAGCAGGTGGCAAGAAAGACTATTGGACGATTCATCCGTATTTGCCGACAGAGACACAGAACTATGTACCGCGTTTCATCGCTGCTAGTTACTTGATGAAGCACTACCAAGATCATGGTCTAGTGCCTTCTTATCCGAGCTATCAGCTGCAAGTGACGCGCACCGTCAAAGTATTCAATCGTCTAAGTTTTCAGGACATCGCTCGCGCTGCCAATACGTCTATTGAGATCATCGAAGCATTAAATCCAGGTTATCGTCAGGCGTACATTCCGACTAGCTTGACTGGACATTATTTGATTTTACCGGAGGCTGCGATGCAAAATTTCAACCGTACCAAAGGTGGTCAAGTCGTCGCTATGAACTTTACTGGTGCTTCTCGTAAACACGTCGTGCAGTCAGGCGATACCTTGGAGAGTATTGCGAAGCGATTCAAGTGCAGTGTCAAAGACATTCAGTATTGGAATAGCATGGACCACGATCAGGTGTACTTCCGCCAAGAGCTGGTATTGTATACTGGTGGTTTGGGTTTGGGGAATAGAAGTTAACGAAGCTGTCAGCTATGAGCCGTTAGCTCCCGATTCTCGGGACAAGTTATTAGCTGATTAGCAGTAGACTTATTTTCAGCTTACTCAGCTTTGCTTTTTAGCTCCTAAATACACCTGAAACCTCAAAATATGTAAGGGTTATCACTCTCATAGGTTAATTTAGTTTGATGCTCACCGTCAGCGGATGGTGAGCATTTTTTTTGTGCTAAAATTAGGTTCTCTATTTTACTTCAACGCTTGTATCTCTTTGTATTTCAGTTACTTACTTGAATGAGTGCGTATCCCTTTTGTATACTCTTTCACTTCAATCCGGTGCTGTCTGAATAGTTCAGCCAACTGATAAAATTGGTCTTTTCCTCTTGTGCTGTCCATGAAAATGTAAAAGCTCCTTTTGCTTCGATCATCCTCAATGACAACTTGATTTTTTGTTCCGTAGAGTAGTTCTCCATGTCTATCATATCCACGTACTTCGTGATAATACATCTCATACTTTAGATGAACAGTTCCTTTGAAATTGGCGTCTAAAATTACTTCACCGGATTTGTTTTTGATGATAAAAGGTCGTTCCTGTATTGTCCACCGATCTATGGTATGCTCTTTGATCGTTTCTCTGTCCGATTTTTCTTTTGGTATTTCCCGTTTGTACAACACGATGACTCCACCGATCGACATCAACAATCGAACCCAAAATAACTCGGCATCAAAAGATTTTGGAAGCAACAAAATTAGAGCAGCGACTAGCATAAACAATTTGACATGAGGCAGAGAACTATTTTGAGTGCTCAATTTCACTTCAATAGAGCGGTCTAGTATATCAAATTGAAGCACGAATAGTTGATTATAGCTATAATGTATTCCACTCAATAGCTGCAGTCAAATGAGTTCGATGAAGCGATTTGGAATATAGACGAAAAGAAGAACTAATGATTTAAGGAGATTAGTCAAACAGCTCTCTTATCCTATTTATGCAACAATGTATCATTATTGAGTAGACAAAGTTGATTTGAATTTGAAGAAAGCAACTACAAATACTACTTTTGTTGTTTTTACAGATAACAAACATAGAATTTGCTATATTAGGCATCTTCCAAAATACTAATTTTTACTTTTTTAATCATTCAAAATCGTATGAAGAACAATTTCAAATCACTCGGTTTACTGCTCTTTTGCTTTTTCGCTTACAGTATAAGTGTCTCAGCTCAAGACGATGTAAAACGCGCACCAAACACCAAGACTTCTGATCACGGCAACAAATTCGAGCAACTCGGTACGATGCTACGCACACCCAATCCATATCGTGGAGCAGATGGTGCACCGGGACCGGAATACTGGCAGAACCGTGCCGATTACAATATCAACTGTACGCTCGATACGGAGAATCAGCAATTGATGGGCTCGGAGACGATTACTTACTACAATATCTCTCCGAATACCTTGAATTATCTGTGGATGCAACTCGATGAAAATCAGCACAATGCGGAAGCAGATAACCTACGTTTTGACCCTAGCTCCATGCGCAATGTCATGAGCGAAAATGCACTAGATGGACTAGAAGTCTACGAAAACTATGACAAGGAGTATGGCCATCAGATCCTGGAACTGACCGACGATCGTGACCGTCCATTGAAGTACACGATCAACAAAACGATGCTAAGAATTGAATTGCCGGAGCCATTGGAAGAAGGTGATGAGTTTGTCTTTAAAGTAGACTGGAAGTACAATCTGGTTGAAAAAGACAATCCAAAAATTCGTAATGCTCGCGGTGGTTACGAGTACTTTGAAGATCAAGAAGAGTATATCTTTACTATCGTGCAGTGGTTTCCCAGAATGTGTGTCTACAGTGATGTAGAAGGTTGGCAGAACAAGCAATTCACCGGACGTGGTGAGTTTACGCTACCTTTCGGTAACTATGTCGTGAAAATGACCGTACCGGACGACTATATGGTCGGCTCTACAGGCGAATGCTTGAACTATGATGATGTGTTGACGGATACTCAAATGGAGCGTTATGAGCGTGCCAAAAAAGTAGACGAGCCTTTGGAAATTGTCACCTTAGATGAAATGAAAAAGGTACTCAAAAAGAAGAAGTCCAAAGGCAAAAAGACTTGGATTTACAAAGCAGATAATGTACGTGACTTTGCTTGGACAGCAAGCCGTAAATTTGTTTGGGATGCCATGCCACACATGACTGAAGATGGTCGTTTAGTGATGTGCATGAGCTACTATCCAGAAGAATCTTATCCAGTATACAGCCGCTACTCCACAAAAGTAGTGAAACATACTTTGGATGTCTATTCTAAGTACACTTTCCCATATCCTTATCCGGTAGCCATCTCTGTAGAGGCTTCCAATGGTATGGAGTACCCGATGATTTGTTTCAACTATGGTCGTGCAGAAGAGGATGGTACTTACACAGAGCGCACCAAATGGGGAGCTATCGGCGTCATCATTCATGAAGTGGGACACAACTATTTTCCGATGATCGTCAACAGTGACGAGCGACAGTGGACTTGGATGGATGAAGGAATCAATTCCTATCTAGACTATATCGCACAGGAAGAATTTGACCCAACTTTCCCTTTGACACGCGCCAACAATCCTGACAACATCACCGGATACATGGGTTTGCCGAAAGAGCAGCTAGAGCCGATCATGACAAATAGTGAAAACATCAAGCGATTTGGGCCAAATGCCTATACCAAGCCTGCAACCGGGCTGAATATGTTGCGCGAGACCATCATGGGACGTGAGCTTTTCGACTACGCTTTCAAAGAGTACTCTAAGCGATGGATGTTCAAGCACCCGACACCGGACGACTTTTTCCGTACGATGGAGGATGCAAGTGGTGTAGATTTGGACTGGTTCTGGAAAGGATGGTTCTATAGCATCGACGCGGTGGATATCTCTATCGATACGGTCAAGTACTTTCAGGCTGATTTAGATAGCGATCCGGAGAAGCGCACTTATCCACAGACAATTCGTTACGAAGAGCCAGGCTATGATTTGACACGCGACCGTAACATCAAGTCTGGCATGAAGTTCCCTGCTGTGGAGGACGAAAACTTGCAGGATTTCTACTACAGCTATAAGCCGTGGGAGACAGAAGATTCTGTACAGACTTATGAGATCGGCTTATACGAAGAAACACTGACGCGCAAAGAGAAAGAAGACAAATATGGCGACAAGCACTTCTATGAGCTGACCTTTACCAATGAAGGTGGACTCGTGATGCCACTTATTTTAGAGTGGACATACGAAGATGGTACAACAGAAATCGAGACGCTACCTGTCGAAATTTGGAGAAAGAATGAAAGCAGCTTCACCAAAGCATTCTCTAAAGACAAAAAAGTCGAAAGTGTGCAACTAGATCCATACGGTCAGTTGGCAGACATCGACAAGACCGACAATGCACCTGATGTGCCTGCGGAATCGAGTAAGTTCAAAATATTCAAGCAGCACAAGTTTCCGGATGTAGAAAATCCGATGCAGAAAGCGGCGAAAAGAGCGAGACCATAGTCTTTTTCTCTTCGCTAGTCAAAAAATGGCAGTTCGGCAGTTGGTCGGGCTGCCATTTTTTGTTTGTGCTTCTCCACTGTCATGAAATAGAGAAATGAAGTCACTGCTGACATGATTTGAGCAATTCGACTTACTTTACCAATAGAAAAGAAATTGATGTAATACCAAATTCAATAATGAAGTACGTAAATAGAAACTAGATCATTTTGAGGCTAATTGAGGCGAAAAGCACAGTCCTAGCCGTAGCTAAGGCGAGCATTTTCAACGAAGAGTAGCTTCAAAAGAATCGGTTTATGTACG
>JBCDHX010000012.1:0-61543 GCA_038749535.1 Bacteroidota bacterium | reverse complement strand
CTAGACCTTTTGATTCGTTTTGGGGCAATGCCAAAATGAATAGCCCGTCGGCTTGAGACAAATACCATGC
The DNA here is from genome assembly GCA_038749535.1 of Bacteroidota bacterium. GTDB lineage: Bacteria > Bacteroidota > Bacteroidia > Chitinophagales > Saprospiraceae > JAAUTG01. The sequence goes on along the minus strand of JBCDHX010000012.1, from coordinate 61,473 downwards.
TCATGTCGCTGAAAAATTGAATCATTTGATAAATCAAAGAGCAAAAAGGAATTTGATGCGTTTGCCCTAGCCTGCTCATTTAGTTTTCATAGATACAAATTTCTGTTGTGTACTGAAATCAAACTTAAAACCTACTGCTGTCGTCAACTTTTTCTGCCATATATTTGCTTCACTAAGTTGATACATTCCTAAACGAAAAACACAACGACCATGAAGCACATCTCACTATTCGTATTTCTACTTTTCGCCTCGATTTCATCTATATCTGCCCAAACTGATCTTTCCCAGTCTCCTTGGCATCTGCAAGCGGCAGACATCGACCCGGATAACTACTATGGTGTCACTGTCGCCAATGGCATGGTCGGTATCGTTTCTTCGCCCGAGCCGTTGCGTGTGACTGATGTGGTTCTCAACGGTGTTTATGACAACTATCAGCGCGGTCGTGTTTCCAATATTTTGAAGACCTTCAATCACGTTAACATGAACCTCGATATTGACGGACGACGCATCAGCAGACGTGACATTCAGAACTACGTGCAGACTCTGGACATGAAACGCGCTATCCTCACCACGATCTTTGATGTAGGTGATAAAGTGAGCGTCAAACAAGAAATGATGTCGTTGCGACATCTGCCTTTTACTGCGATGATTACAGTCGAGATTGAAGCCAAAAAAGACATCAAGATTACTCCCATGAGTGTCATCGAAGCTCCTAACCATCTCAACGACGTCCGCAATTTCTATGCAGAAATAGACCGCCCACACGTCAAAATTCCGCTCATGACTTCCGTAGCAGACAGTCCAAGTGGCAAGCATAAAGTCGCTGCTTCTAATAGCTTCGTTTTTGAAGAATCACATGGCGAAGAACCGATTTTGATTCACGAAGATTGGGACTACAATATGCACTTATTGAAGTTTCATAAAGAGATGAAAGCGGGTGAGACTTATCGTTTTTCTATAGTCGCCTCCTCCATCGCTTCAGAGCATATCGCCGATCCACATAATGAAGCTGAGCGATTGACAATTTATGCGGTGCTAGAAGGTAGAGACCGTTTGATGAAACGCCATCTGGCAGAGTGGGAAAAGTTGTGGGAAAGTGATATTGTCATAGAAGGTTCGCTGAGAGATCAAAGAGCAGTTCGGTCTGCGATTTATCATCTGTATTCCTTCGCAAGAGCAGGCACAGCATACAGTTTGTCACCTATGGGATTGTCCGGTTTGGGGTATAATGGTCATGTTTTCTGGGATACAGAAATTTGGATGTATCCGCCACTTTTGATGTTGCAACCGAATATCGCTAGATCACTTTTAGACTATCGCTATGAGCGACTGCAAGCTGCCAAACAAAACGCTTTTTCTCATGGCTACGATGGCGCGATGTACCCCTGGGAATCATCCGCTGACGGCTCAGAAGATACACCGGTTTGGGCATTGACAGGTCCTTTTCAGCATCATATTAGTGCAGATGTTGCTTGGGCAAATTGGAAGTACTATCAAGTCACAAAAGATAAGCAATGGCTGCGCGAACGCGGCTATCCAGTCATCAAAGAAGTAGCTGATTTTTGGGCGAGTCGCGTCGAACGAAATGGCAAAGGTCGCCACGACATCAACAACGTCATCGGGGCGAACGAATGGGAAGAAAATATCGACAATAATGCGTATACGAATGGGATGGCGATCACTGCGTTGCGCATTGCCGCTCAAGCAGCAGAAACGATAGGTGTAAATGGTGACCCAGATTGGGCGCATGTGGCAGACAACATTCCGATCCTAAAATTTGAGGATGGAACGACGCGCGAAAATGCCACTTATGATGGCGTCATCATCAAGCAGGCTGATGTCAATTTGCTGTCTTATCCAATGGATGTGATCAGAGATGAAGAACAGATTTTAAAAGACCTAAAATACTACGAACCACGCATGGCATCTGATGGTCCGGCAATGGGCAATGCGATCTTATCTACACTCTATACGCGCATGGGCAACACAGATAAAGCTTACGATTTATTCGTCAAAAGCTATCGCCCGAATGAAGTACCGCCATTTGGTGTACTGTCAGAAACGGCAGGTGGCACCAATCCTTACTTTGCCACCGGAGCAGGCGGAATGTTACAAGCGATATTGTCTGGTTTTGGTGGATTAGAGATCACAGATGAAGGTGTGATACAATTGGAGACAAAACTACCAAAACAGTTTAAAAAGCTGACAATCAAAGGAATAGGAGCGGAGAAGAAAGAGTTTTTGGTAGACTAAATATCTGTCACCCGTTGAATTATCGAGTTCATAGCTTCAGTTTTTGATTTCTGTCGAAGCTGAGCTTGACATTCAGCGGGTGACTTAAAGCTAACTAGAAGTCTGACAAGACAACACTCACTCAACCACCACCACTTTCCGCACTGCTCGCGCCTCAGACGTCTGTACAACAACGAAATAAGCACCAACTCCCAAGTTAGGCAAATCCAAAAAGAGCTGACGGTCACTAGGCGTTATGAATTGTATTTCCTCTAGCACGACTCTCCCCAAAGCATCTATCACTTGAACACGAGTCGCAAAACTTCTTTGCGTCACAATGTCGATAGACAAAGGCTCAGTATAACGAACCGGATTCGGCGCAATGTTCCAATCTTCAATGAGCGGCAACTGAGTGGTATCTTTGACCAGACCGGTCCGAAAAACGGAAGGCGGCGAAAATTCTGTACAAGTATTATACGCATTGAAAGGGCGGACGCGCCAATAGTACTGTCGGCGCGCATCCAAGTCAGATAACTCCAAAGAATTCTGATCTGTAACGACCCGTCTAGTTTGTACATTAAAACTGCGGACACGATCTACCTCCACCAAATATTGAGTCGCACCTTCTACCGGAGACCACTCCAGTGGCACTAAGTTAAAAGTGGGAATGGTCTCATTATCTCTTGGAAAATTAAGGAGTACTTCCTCCTCACTTGTGATGCGTTCAGGCGAAAATTCTGTACGCAGATAATCACGCTGTGGCGACTGAATATTGGACTTCATAATGGCGACCTGTTCCTCAGAAAAGTAGTAAGCTTCTCGCTCACATTGATCCAAAAAATTTGCCATATAGTTCAGCTCATCCGGGTCTACCAATACGCCATCTGGATCGCGCGCGCCACCTTGATACTCACAATCTTCATTTTCTGCTCTATCGAAAGCAAAGAAATAATCCGGTGGCGTATCACACAAAAAATCGCCGGATTGCTGGCAATTAGAGCCATCCATACGCTCAGTAGAGATGCCTCTAGGTGAACGTGTTGGTGCCGGATTGCCATGCATTTCTTCTGTCCACGGCTCAAAATCCCAACCGTTGTAAGGATGCAACAAACCCAGAAAATGCCCCACTTCATGTGTCAGTACGATGGAACGATCATTGATTTGGTCGCGACGCATGATAAGCCAATCGCGTTGCGTATTAAAATAGCCCAATGTCCTACCATTTTCGACTTCATTGCTATTGTTCGCTTCTTTTAAGATGAATACATTAATGGAAGCATTGTTCCGTTGTCGAATAAGTAGATTCTCATCGTCGCGATGAGTTTCATATAAAATAGAATTATCGACATAATTAAGTTCTTGAAGATAAAACTGAATGTCGTAAGGGCGAAAGTCGATATTCAACTGACAAAGCTGATCGAGCACATTGGATTCTCGGACACGACCTATCCCACCATCGTTGGCGACTAGATGAAATGTAACTGGTAGATAGGTGATTTCATTTCTTGATTCTATGTAGCTGATCGCTCTGTTCGCCAGCAATTGTTGTCCCAAGTAATTTAGCGCAGCAGCGTCAGTGCCACAATGATGAGTACGTTGTGCGTATACCTGAAATGCCAGCAGGATAAGTAGGTAAATAAGCACATGTTTCATAGTTAGTTTTGTTTGAACCGATTAGAATCTTGAAGGTCAGCAACAGATAAATAGGTTCGAGTCTTCAGGTCGCTTGTACTTGTCGTCAATCAAAATGAATACAATGGAGTGACCGTCATTGTCACATCTATTTCACTAAAATACAAAAAATGTAATTTGATGACAAAACATTTGCAAGCATTCCTCTTTTAAAACGCTAGAAGGACAAACAATTGTTTGGACAAATAAGAAACATTTGAAAAAATAATTACATTTGCGCCGCTTATCAGTAAGTCAAATACTGCACTTCTTTAAGGCTAGTTATTATTGATAATCAATTACTTATGTGAATGATTTGCTTAACTAAAAGAGAAACATTGACTAATTCGAGTATCTCAGCGAATCTGATAGGTATTGAACTGAACAAAGAAGAATAGATTTTGTCCTTTCTGTAATTATAAACACAACATTTAAATTTAAAAGACAGCAGTTTTATGAGTAAAGTGACCGTCGTTGGAGCAGGAAATGTCGGGGCAACCTGTGCCAATGTATTAGCCCACAAAGATATTTTGAAAGAAGTTGTCCTCTTGGACATCAAAGGCGACTTTGCAAAAGGCAAAGCGTTGGATAGTTTTCAGCAAGCACCTATTGATTATTATAGTACGCGTGTCACAGGTACAGATAATTATGAAGATACCGCCGGATCTGACATTGTCGTCATCACAGCAGGTATCCCACGTAAACCTGGTATGAGTCGCGATGACCTAATTTCTACCAATGCAAAGATCGTCAAAATGGTCACGGAGTCTATTATTCAGTACTCTGAGAATCCCATCATCATCGTTGTCTCCAATCCACTAGACGTCATGACCTACGCAGCTCACCAAGCTTCTGGTCTAGACAAAAGTAGAGTATTTGGTATGGCGGGCATCCTAGATACAGCTCGTTACCGCGCTTTCTTGTCCATGGCATTGGATGTGTCTCCTAAAGACATTCAAGCAGTCCTGATGGGTGGTCATGGCGATACCATGGTGCCACTACCACGCTACACGACAGTTGCAGGTATTCCGGTGACGGAGTTGATCGAAGATGCTGATCTAGATGCGATCGTCGAGCGCACGAAAAAGGGTGGCGGCGAATTGGTCAAATTGATGGGCACTTCTGCTTGGTACGCACCTGGTGCAGCGGCTGCTCAAATGGTAGAAGCGATCCTGAAAGATGAAAACCGCATTTTCCCAGTCTGCGCTAAACTAGAAGGCGAGTATGGGCTAGACGATATGTTCCTAGGCGTACCTGTGAAATTAAATAAGTCAGGTATCGGCGAAGTGATCGAATTGAAGTTGAATGAAGATGAAAAAGTATTATTGAGCACTTCTGCTGACCATGTCCGCGCTGTGATGGATGTGTATAATGGAATGAATCTTTAAAGAGATTTTAGATAATAGACTTGTTACGCCGCATCTCGATTGACTACAACGGGCAAATTTCATTCTGTTCTGTGTTAAAATTTTTAGCCGTAGCTAGGCTATGCCGAAAAATTTTGCCTTATCCAAAATAAAATTTGCTTCGCTTCGCCATAATCAGTTACGACGTAACAAGTCTAATAGACATTAGCTGTTAGACTTAGTCAGCGGCAACTGAAATTTCAGCTGGATATTCTAATATCCCAAATGTCGTATCTACTTTATGATAGAAAGAGGTCATGCTATGATTATAGATCAGAGTATGACCTTTTTTTATCATACAATTGCTGTTTCTTCGCTTATTTATAAATCACAAACTAGATACTTGACTGTCTTATATGGTCTTAGGTGTCCTTATGTGTTTCGACAACAAAATCTCGCAATAATGAAAATCGCTAAAGTAGAAGCCTACTGGCTACGCTGTCCTATTGAGAAAAAAAAGCAACACCGATCTGACTATGGACTGCTCACCGCTTTCGATACGACGCTAGTGGTAGTGACGACTGAAGATGGTCAGCAAGGACTTGGGGAAGCGAAGGCAGCAGTTGGTTCTTCTGGTGTATGTGCAGCCATCGTCACTTGTATAGAGCAAGAATTGGCACCGCAGATCATAGGTCGAGATGCACGCAACATCAATGAACTCTGGGAGCGAATGTACAACGGCTCTCGCGATCATTATGCGCTGAGTCGAGGTCGTGTTTTCCCGATATTAGGCAATCGTGGGCTGACCGTTTCTGCTATCAGCGGCATAGATATGGCACTGTGGGATTTGCTGGGTAAGTCTTTGGAAGTGCCTGTCGTGCAATTACTAGGTGGAGCGATGCGACCCAAAATGGAAACCTACGCTAGTGGTGGCTGGGCAGATGCAGAAAATATAGGTGAGCAACTAAATAGCTACTTATCCAAAGGCTTTCGAGCGACCAAAATGCGTGTCGGCGTGATGGACGAAACAGTGGACAATAGCATCGCGAGAGTAAAAGCAGCCCGACAAGCGATTGGGAAAGACATCAAATTGATGGCAGATGCGCACGGTACATTTTCGGTGACAGAAGCCAAACGATTTTGTAGAGCAGTAGAAGAAGATGATTTGTATTGGATGGAAGAACCCATATCGCCGGACAATAAAAAAGGGACTGCCGAAGTCCGCGCCATGACCACAACCCCTATCGCAGTTGGCGAAAGCGAGTTTACACGTTTCAATATGCGTGAACTGATCGAGCATCGGGCAGTAGATGTATTGCAACCGGATGCTGCTATCATTGGTGGCATTACAGAAGCGTGGCGTGTATCGGCATTGGCAGCCGCTTATCAACTGGAGCTAGCACCGCATTGCTGGGGATCGGCATTCTCATTTATGGCGGGTGTTCATGTTGCTTTTGCCAGTCCGAGCGCACGCATCATTGAGTTTTCAGCAGGCGGCAATCCGATGATGTATGATTTAATCAAAGAGCAGATCAAAGTAGACAATGGATTTTTAAAAGCACCGACTGCACCTGGATTAGGTGTGACGGTCGATTGGGACTTTGTTAACACCTACAAACAAGTATAAGCTCTTTTTCCAACCACTGAAAGTCATTAGTGAGTTCAATAGTAATCTGCTCTTTTTAGTGTTTTGATTTAATCGGTAATCCCTTTTTGCGAGCACGATTGACTTACCGATCAAATCAAAACAGAGACATCTTAATTATTTCACATTGACTATATTTGCATTCTAAAACTTAGAAACTATGATAAAGAATATTCTTTTTTCCTTAGCAGTAGCATTTACTGTATTTGCTTGTAGCCAAAAAACGACTGAGCAGATGACTCAAGACGGGCATCAGTATTTCGGTGAAAAAATCGAATCTGATGAAGCGGTATCTCTCGCTCAATTGGTGAATAAGATGGAAGGCGTCGATTCTATGCAAGTGAAAGTGCGTGGTACAGTAGAAGGCGTCTGCCAAAAGAAAGGCTGCTGGATGAATATTGTTTCTTCTGAGACTGATGAGCAAATGTTTGTCAAATTTAAAGATTATGGCTTTTTTGTGCCAACAGACATTGCCGGAAAAGAAGTCATTATGGACGGTTATGCTTTTCGGGAAGTCACTTCTGTAGACGAACTACGCCACTATGCAGAAGATGATGGAAAGTCGCCGGAAGAAGTAGCAAAAATCACCGAGCCAAAAGAAGAATTTAAATTCATGGCTTCTGGTGTCATTCTGGTCGATGAAGACGAAACTGAGTAACTTTTAACACTCCTCATCAGTGATTTATATCTCCTGTCAGCTCATCATTATCGCATTGGTCATTGGGTTGGCAGGAGGTATTGTATTTTCGCTTCGCCGATTCTTGGGCAAGAAAGCGACCTCCTTCCTTTATTATTTACGGTTAGCCATTGCCTTTTGGTTGTTCTCAGCAGCCCTTTGGGTATTCCAAATCGATTGGTTGGATATTGACATAGGTGCTTATAATGTACTGATTATCAGTGTATTGCCTATCGTTTTCGTTGTTTGGTTGATGCGTAGCCGACGTTTTCAGCGATTGTTAAAACTCATTCCTCCTGCTTGGCTCATTCAAGCGCAAAGTTTCCGACTGTTACTGAGTTTGATGCTTTGGCTAGGCTATCGTGGTCATTTCGTCCCCATGCAACTTACCTTTGAGTGGCTCAATCAAGACATCATCGTTGGCATCACGGCTTTGGTAGCGGCATCGCTGTTTTTTGGTCGCCGCAGATTTTTACGTAGAGAGGCTTTGTTGTGGAACTTCTTTGGCATTCTATCGCTATTCAATGTTTACGTGCTGCTGTACTTTTCTTATCCCGGCGAGACGCAAGTATTTCGGAGTCTACCGGATAGTAGTTTCGTCACTGCTATTCCATTCGTCTGGATTGTAGCTTTTCTCATGCCTGTTGCATTGGCATTTCATCTCTTTTCTATACAGCAACTCTGGCTTCTGAAGTCACCACGTCGGCAATTTGATATTCGTCAAAAAAGAGGGTAGACATTATTTTAGAAACGCACTGAGATAGCCTTGCATCTCTTCCTGCAAAGACTGAGCTGCGTGTCCAGCTTTTTCAGCAAAATCATCTACTTTGCCACCTGCATAGATGATGCCGCGAGAAGAATTGACCAATAGTCCCACATCTTGATTCATACCATATTCAGAAATGGCTTTCAAGTCGCCACCTTGCGCCCCTACGCCCGGTACTAGCAGAAAATGGTCTGGCGCGATCTGACGAATGTTTTTGAATTGTTCGGGATGAGTTGCACCGACAACATACATCAAATTTTCTGTCGTTCCCCAGCTTTGAGCGGTACGCAAAACGCGCTCATGTAATTGCTCTCCACCTTCGGACATGAACTGAAAATCCTGACTGCCTTCATTAGAAGTCAATGCCAATATAATCACCCACTTGTCGTCAAAAGCTAAAAAAGGTTCTACACTATCTGCTCCCATATATGGCGCGACTGTGATGGCATCAAATGGCATGGCTTCGAAGAAGGCTTGAGCATATTTTTTAGAGGTATTTCCGATGTCGCCCCGTTTGGCGTCTGCGATTTTGAAGTGTGTATCCGGTAAATACTCGACTGTGCGCTGCAAACTTTGCCAGCCGGAAAGTCCATGCGCTTCATAAAATGCCAAATTGAGTTTATAGGCAACACAGTACTCCTTAGTTGCGTCGATGATCGCTTTATTGAAGGTAAAAATAGGATCATCTGTCTCCAAAACGGAAGGTGGAAAACGATCCAAATCTGGGTCAAGACCGACACATAAATAAGACTGTTGTTGAAAGATGCACTCGACGAGTTGTTGACGTGTCATATGAATGGTGATAATCTTGAAATAAGTTCCGAGCCAAAATTATGAGTAACAAATTCCGACAACCGAAAAAATGGCAACTAACTGAAAGTAAAGAAGGTAGTTGCCGTTTTACCGGTTGTCTTTAGGGAATTTTTACTGTGATTTTTTGGATGAACTACTTAAATAGGACGAAAGTAGCCAAAAACATCAACTTGCTGACCTTTTCGTAAGTTGATGAAGGAAGATAAATACGAAACCACAAATCCACGTAGGGATTCTGTACTTTTGTACACTTTTTCGATTTCTGATAAATTTCAGTTAAAGCGATATCGTTGTGTATCTTTTGACTCATCTATATGGTTTTTAGAGTATCACTCGATTTAAGTTCTCATCACTTTGGCAACGAATAACAACAAGGCGAGATTTTTCAAATGGCTAGCTATCCTATTGGGGTCGGTTGCGCTGTTGTTGGCTTTGTTTGTTGTTGGTTTACAGTGGGTGGTTTTTCAGAACTTTACCGTCGATCAACTGACCGATTATTTGTCCAAAAAGACAAAAACAAAAGTCCATATTGACCATGTGAGCTTTACCATACTCGATCATTTTTTGTTGAATGGATTTTATGTCGAAGATGAAGCAGGCGATACTTTGTTGTATAGCGAACGTTTGGAAATTGACTTCGAGTCAAGGCTCATGGGACTGATTCGGAAAGATTTGGCGGTGTCTTCGCTAGAGTTGTACAATACGCAATTCAATATCAGGCGGGATACAGGCGAATACCTCAATAATTTGCAAGTCATCCTCAATCGGCTGCGCAATGAAGAGCAAGATACCATTGCTTCTGCGCCCATCGGTTTTCGATTCAATATTAAAGAACTAGAACTCAATCGTGTTCAATTTTCTCAGCACGACCAAGTCAAAGGCAGTTCTTTAGATGCTTTTGTGAAATATGGACGGCTGCGTGTAGATGACATTGACCTGCAAACTCGGCGCGTCAAAATTTTGCGTGCTGAGCTTCGCAACTCAGATGTAGCAGTTGAGAACTTTAACCCCAATCCACTAGGCACGGTCGTCACCGCTATAGACCCGGAGACCGAAGAGATCGTACCTATTGACAGTTTGGGATTTGATATTCAAGTCGATCAATTTCGCTTTCGAGATGGTGTTTTTACTTTTGACAACTCCCGCAATCCACCCAAAGATTTGCCCGAGGGTGTTCTAGATTACGACCACTTAAAGCTGTATGATATCGACGCGGAAATTAATGAATTTCAGTATGCAGAAGACCTGTTTACCGGGCGATTGGATTATCTGAATTTCAGTGAACTGAGTGGTTTTGAGTTGTACAATCTGGCAGCAGCAGAAGCTATTATTTCTCCTACTCAGATACGACTCAATGGCGTCCAATTGCAGACGGAATATTCTTCACTGGGCGATACACTCGTTTTTAGCTACGATGAATATGCCGACTTTAGTGACTTCAATGAAAAAGTAAAGATGCGGCTCGTTTTGGACGACTCAAAGGTGAGATTGAAAGACATCATGACTTTCGCGTCCAAACTCTACGACGATCCTTTCTTTCAAACCAATGCCAATCGAGACATACAAATTTCTGGTATTATAGACGGTGCGATCAATGACCTGGAAGGGGACGATTTGGTACTAAAAATCAATGGTAGCACGCGCTTAGATGGTCGCTTTTCTATGGATGATCCAAGTGAGCCAAATAAGCGAATCTATGTCTATTTGGATCGTTTGCAAACCAATATGACCACCCTACGAAAAGTCATTCCCAACTTCTCTTTGCCTCCCAATTTTGATCGACTCGGGAATATTCAATACAGCGGAACAGTACGTCAAATCTTCAGTGATTTTCTGCTAGAAGGCGAATTGATTTCCGATCTAGGAGAGGTGCGCGATCTGGACATTAAGTTTGCGGACATTAGCCAAGGTTTTGGTAATGCAGAATACGAAGGAGAACTGAGTTTGGTTGATTTCGATCTAGGTGCGTGGACACAAAATCAAGATCTAGGGAAGATCACCATGTCCGCCAATGTAGAAGAAGGAAAGGGACTGACTGGCAATAGTGCCGATGCGAAACTGGCAGCACAAGTAGCGCAATTCACTTTTCGTGACTACACCTACGAAAACGTTGTTTTTTCAGGTCAGCTCAACGCCAAACTATTCAATGGTGCGCTTTCTTTCAATGACGATAACTTGGCTTTCGACTTTTTAGGAACATTGGATTATACTGGTGCGATCCCGAATATAGATTTCGATCTGGCATTGGAAAGGATTCGGCTCAAGTCATTGAACTTGATGGAAAAAGACTGGACGCTATCCGGTGACCTAGACATCAAGCTGAAGTTATTGGAGAACAATATCAGTAAAGCAACAGGCGACATTTTTATTAAAGATATTGAAATCAAAGATCCTAACTATCAGCAGACCATTGATTACATTAACATTAATTCTCGTCTGGAACGATCTCGCAGAAATCTGACAGTGATCTCGGATTTATTCGATCTCGATGTATCCGGCGAGTACGAGCCCGCTCAATTGCTCAGCTCACTCGGTCAATACGCTCGCGACTATTTTCCAAAGTATGCGGATGTCCTTCGATTGCCTGAATCGCCTGATAGTTTACTTCGCAATGATGTTGCCTACCAATTCAATATCAAAGATAGCGGCAATTTGACGCGCTTTCTTGACCCAAGACTAGATACGCTCAAACAAGTTCGTCTGACAGGTGACTATTCGGATAGTACCAATACACTGACTGCCTACTTGAAGACAGACTATGTGCTCTATGACAGCATTGCTTTTGCTGATATTACCTTCAATGCAGAATTTGAAAAAGAGAAAGGTGATGTTGAGTTATTTGTGGACGCGACGACGCTCAAAGGTGGTCTAGCATTCGATCAGGTGAGTATTTTGGCTCAGTTGGAAGACGAAAACATCAACTATCAGCTGGGCTATGACGCTCCCGATCATCCGACACATAATATCAATATCGAAGGACTGATTCAACCTTATGATAGTTCGACTTATCAGCTGACCATTGATGAAGAGGATTTAATGTTATTTGGGCGACCCTGGCAGGTGGATAAGGACAATCTCTTTCGGTTCGGAGATGGACAGTTGTACACCAAAGATTTTGAGCTCAATGACCAGTTACAAAGTCAAATTCAGCTCACAGCCTACAATCGGCGTGGCTTAAATTTAGAGGCGAATGGTTTTGCGTTGAGTGTCATTGATAGTTTGTGGGACTATGAGTTGCTCGATTTCAATGGTCTGTTTGACCTCAATATACGAGCGGCAGATGTCAGTGATTTGAGCACGCTAAGCGCTGAAATTACTTCTGATAGTGTCTTCATCAATGGCGATCATTGGGGCGAGCTGAAAGCAGATCTGAGTGCTCCGACAGTCAAAAGTCCGCTAGATGCTTTGGTGACTTTGGTCAATAAAGACAGCCGATTTAGCTTTGATGCGACTTATCATCCACCCAAGCTAGAAGACAATCTACAGCTACCCAGCAACTACCTAGACGCGACTATTCAGACCAGTGATTTTCCACTGGCTTTTCTCCAATATTTCATCGCGGAGGCTTCTGATTTTGTAGGAACAGTCGATGGCAATATGCGAATGACAGGCAATCCGGCTACACCCGACGTCAGTGGCGAAGTCTGGGCGAGAAATGGCGCAGTCACCGTCGATTTTTTGCAAACCCGCTACTTCGTCGATGACCAAAAAGCTATCATTCGCAACAAACTCATCGACGCGACCGGAGCAACCATTACAGATGAGGAAGGCAATACGGCTTTGCTCAATGGCGGCATGACGCATCGCTATCTCAAAGATTTGGGACTGAATCTGGAGATGATAACGGATCGTTTTTTGGCACTAAATACGACCAAAGAAGACAATAGTACTTTCTATGGAAAAGCGGTAGGTGGAGGTACTGTTCAGTTTCAGGGTAGTCTCAAACAAACCAATATCATCATCAATGCGACTTCCGGCAGAGGGACAAAAATTACGATTCCGGTCACTTCTGATCGAGATGCGCCGGAGATCAGTTTCATCAAATTCAAAGACAGGACCACAGAAAGCGACAGCACCACTTACCGAAGTGTAGATGAAATAGAAGGAGTCGACTTAGATTTATACCTGACGCTGACGGATGTGGCAGAAGTAGAGTTGGTATTCGATGAGCGCGCAGGCGACATTATCAAAGGGCAGGGGAGAGGCGATCTCCAAATCTATCTAGATCGCACCGGAGAAATGGTGATGTACGGCAATTATCTGATAGAAAGAGGCGAATATTTATTTACGCTACTCAATGTGGTCAATAAACCTTTCATTGTCCGACGTGGCGGCACGATCGAGTGGCGAGGTGACCCATTCAACGCACGCATCAACCTGGAAGCGGAGTATAAAGACCTCAATACGTCTGTTGCTAGTTTGATTCAGGAATACTTATTGTACGCACCTACTGAAGTGCAGCGGCGAGCGGCACGATCTACAGACGTTGATTTGCTGATGAAGCTAAAAGGGGAATTGTATCGTCCATCCATTGATTTTGAGATTTCGTTTCCGCTGTTGCAAGGTGATCTCAAAAACTACACAGATAATAAACTGCGAACGCTGGAGCAAGACGAAAATGAACTGAATCGGCAGGTATTTGGATTGATCGTTTTGGGACAATTTTTGCCAACGGAATTTGCGCTGACTGGACAGAGTAGTAGTGAGTTTGGTATCAATACGGTCAGTGAGTTCGTCGCCAATCAGTTGTCTATTTTGGTGACTGATTTGCTAGGCGAAGCTGTGGATCGCTATGAGTTTATTTCGAGTGTGGACATCGACTTGGATTACAATCGCTACGACAATAATCAGATCGATTTCACCGATAATAATTTCTACCTCAACGGGCAAGAATATTACATCCGGCAGCGCACCAGTCTTTGGAACGATCGCGTCACAGTCACAGTCGGCGGCAATGTCACCAGTGCAGCATCTCAGGGCGAAACGGCGACTGCCTTAGGAGCAGATGTGGTCGTTGACATCTTTTTGAATGATAAGCGAACTTGGAAATTGAATCTTTTCTACATCCGCCAACCGGGTATTGCGATAGCCTCCGATCAGTCGGGACAGCAATTTGGGGCTGGCAATCAGTCGGGCGTCGGGGTCACTTACGAACGAGAATTTGACTCTTTCAAAGATGTTTTTCAATCCATCTTTAAACGAAAAGAGGAAGAAAAGGAAGCCAAAATCGAAGAAGAAAGATGATAGCTCCGATTTTGCGTCACATTCTCATATTCTCATATTCTCACATTCTCAACCATGAGCATCTTTAAAATTCAAGGCGTCGTTCAGCATTATGCTTGGGGCGGCACAGATTTCATTCCTGATCTACTAGACATTCCTAATTCCGATAACGAACCTTATGCAGAGCTTTGGATGGGCAGTCATCCGCGTGGTACAGCGAAAATGGAGGACAATGGACAAGATTTGGCGAGTCTTATCGCTGCGTCACCAGAGCAAACTTTAGGTACAAAAGTTGCTGCGCGATTTGATAATCAGCTCCCTTTTCTGTTTAAAATACTGGATGTCAATCAAATGCTGTCCATACAAACGCATCCGACCAAAAAGCAGGCAGAAATTGGCTTTCAAAAAGAGCACCAAGCTGGCGTTCCACTTGATGCTAAGTACCGCAATTTCAAAGATGACAACCACAAGCCGGAAATCATGGTCGCGCTCACTGACTTTTGGCTATTGCATGGCTTTCAATCGGTCGAAAAGATCGAACAGATATTGCAAGCGGTAAAAGCCTTCGCTCCTCTGCGTGATGTCTTTCAAGACAAAAGTATTCGGAAGTTGTATCAATACGTTATGAAACTGCCACAGTCTAGCATCGATGAGTTATTGCAACCACTGCAACAGCGCCTCCATGATGAGCAACCGATGGATAAATCGACCGCTGACTATTGGGCGCACTTGGCTTTTCAAGAATACACACGTGATGGTCATTTTGATCGGGGTATTTTTTCCATCTATCTGTTCAATTTGGTCAATATCCAACCTGACGATGCTATTTTTCAAGCCGCAGGCATTCCACACGCTTACTTGGAGGGCGTCAATGTAGAGCTGATGGCAAACTCCGATAATGTCTTTCGCGGTGGACTGACGCCTAAGCATATAGATGTCCCTGAGCTATTGGCACATTTGAATACTGATCCTGTCAAGCCAAATATATTCTCAGGAACTTCGGTCAGTCAGCTAGAAGCGATCTATCAAACACCTGCGCCAGACTTTGAAGTGAGTCGTATCCAGATACAAGAAGGCGATCAGTATACGCATCAATCGACAAGCGCAGAAATTCTGATTGTACTAGCAGGCGAAGTTATGGTTCAGTCGGAAAGTGTACACTTTGAGCGAGGAAAAGGCGATCAGTTCTTTGTGAGCGCGAACACCAACTACAAGTTGACTGCCGACAATGATGCTATATTGTTCAAAGCAAGAGTACCAGGCTAAAAAGATAGTAGACATCAAAAAACGGCTGCCAAACATCCGTTTGACAACCGTCCTAATCAAAATATTGAGTGTATAAAACGAAGTCTTGTAACTTACTATCGTGCCACTCGTCCACTTGCATCACCATCCATCAACTTCTCCACTTCCTCGACTGTGACTAAGTTCGCATCGCCATAGATGGTATGTTTCAGGCAAGAAGCAGCTACGGCATAGTTCAGGGCTTTTTGATCGTCATCAGGATAAGTCAGCAGACCATAAATCAAACCTGCCATAAAACTATCGCCGCCGCCTACGCGATCCACGATATGCGTGATCTGATAAGTCGGAGCTTCGTACAGTGTTTCGCCGTCATAAAGGACGCCCGACCAAGAATTGTGAGAGGCACTAATGGAGCCGCGTAGCGTCGTGATGACCTTTTTTGCTCTTGGAAACATTTCCATCAACTGCTTCAAGACAGATAGATAGGATTTGGCATCAACAGAATGACCTTGTGTGACATCTACATTTTCAGGATGTAGCCCAAAGTGCTTTTCAGCATCTTCTTCATTCCCTAAAATGACATCGCACCCTCTCACCAACCCCGGCATGATTTCGCTAGGTGTTTTTCCATACTTCCACAACTTCTTGCGATAGTTCAAATCCGTGGATACCGTAACGCCCATTTTATTCGCCATCTGAATGGCTTCCAAGCAAGCATCGGCAGCCCCTTGGGATAAAGCTGGTGTGATACCAGTCCAATGAAACCAATCTGCCCCATCAAATACTTTTTCCCAATCAACCATTCCTTTTTCGATAGTGGACATGCCGGAATGAGCACGATCATAAACAACCTTGCTGCCGCGACTCACTGCACCGATTTCTAAGAAATAAATCCCCAGACGTTCGCCGCCTCTGACGATATATTCGGTGTTGACACCACGTTTGCGCAGTTCCATAATGGCACATTCGCCGATGTCATTATTAGGAATACGACTTACAAAGTTGACAGGTATGCCATAGTTGGCAAGTGAGACGGCAACATTGCTTTCGCCGCCACCATAGACGACATCAAAATGACTGGCTTGTGAAAATCGCTTCCAGCCAGGCGGGGTCAGTCGGAGCATAATTTCTCCGAATGTGACTACTTTTTTCATTGCTCTATTTTTTGAATTGTTGGTAGTATCAGTATCTCATTAGATGCCCAATGCTTGACCACCACCAATCTGAACCGTTTCTGCTGTCATAAAGGCTGCGTCTTTGCTGACCAAAAAAGAAACGACGCCTGCTACATCATCTGGTTGACCCAATCTGCCTAGCATGATATTATTCGCCCAAGAGGCAAAGACTTCCGGCTTGGTGGATTTGATTTGCTTGTGAAAATCGGTATCAATTGTGCCAGGCGAAACTGCATTGACGCGAATGCCATATTCTGCTAAATCCTTCGCCAAGGCTCTTGTGATCGTGTGTACTGCCGCTTTGGACGTCCCGTAAATACCTGCGCCGGGTCCACCTGCATTCCAACCCGCATTGGAGGTATAGTTGATGATGGTCGGATGTGCTCCCTTTTTCAAGAATGGAATAGCCGCTCGCGAGGCAAAGAAGACAGAATCTAGATTCAATGCCATAACGTGGCGATAAAATTCGGTGGTCATCTCTTCAAAACGAGCACGTCCGCCGAGTCCGCCAGCATTATTGATAAGCGCGTCGATCTTACCATACTTTTCACCGATTGCTGTAATGTTTTTTGTGACAGCGGTTTCTTGGGTCACATCGAATCCTCGGTACTCAGTAGTGATGCCCTCAGCTGTCAACTCTCTGACTCTTTGTGCTCCTTTTTCATCGTCGATGCCATTGAGGATGACTGTAAAACCATCTTGTCCTAATCGTTTGGCGACTGCAAAACCAATGCCGCCCGTAGCTCCTGTGATGATAGCTACTTTAGTTGCGTTACTCATAATTGCTTATTATTTTTTTGTTTGAAATCATCGTTTTCTTGGATGATTTGCTTCTATATTTTATTTTTTACTGTCTAATTGGTAAAGATTGTGAGGCGTCAATTTCTCCACCTTCGGAATCAATAACCATACACTCAAAATAGCGATGACCGCCAATGCTGCTCCGATAATAAAAGCAGGCGTATAATTGCCACCGGCCGTTAAAATAGGAATCAAAGAAGTCAAGCCGACAGCGCCCAATTTGGCTGCCATTCCTGCAAAGCCTGATAATGTCCCGACTGTTTTTTTGCCAAATAAATCACTCGGTAAGGTTTGTACATTTCCAATAGCGGTCTGAAAGCCAAAAAGGACAACCGCCATGATGAGCACTGCATTGACAGGCGCGCCAGGATTGGATAGTGCGAGTAAAGAAGGTAGCATAATCAAACAGCCAAGTGTGATGACCAGCTTCCGCGTACGATTGACATCCCAGCCAGCTTTGATGCGATTTTGTGCCAATAATCCACCAAACCAAGCCCCCAACATCGCACCTACATACGGTACCCAACCATACAGTCCGATACTTTTGACATCCATTCCGTATGCCTCATAGAGATAAATTGGAATCCAAATCACAAACAACCACCAAATCGGATCAATGACTGCAGAAGCGATAATCACGCCCCAGCTTTCTTTGTGTTTCAGCAGTTCCGGCGTGGTCGGATTGTATTCTTCTTCCTCCATGCCATCACCGTCCAAATCGACTTGTTTCTGACCACTCAAAATGTAGTCGCGCTCTTCATCGGTCAGCCATGGATGTTTTTTCGGTGGTGCTTTGACTAGAATTAACCAAGGAATCAGCCACAGTAAACCTGTCACACCGACGAGGACAAAAATGATCTGCCAATCGAAGTAAACCGTCAAATAAGCAATGAGCGGAATAGAGATGATCCCTCCAACTGCCGCCCCAGAGTTGAATAAACCTTGTGCGAAGGCGCGTTCCTTAGTCGGAAACCATTCCGCATTTCCTTTGGCAGCTCCCGGCCAGTTGCCTGCTTCGGCAATCCCCAAAATGGAGCGAAAAATCCCAAAGCTCAATAAGCCTTGCGCTACCGCATGGAGTGCCGTCGCAATTGACCAGACGCCGATGGACAATGCAAACCCCAGCCGTGTCCCAATCCAGTCAAAAATCTTTCCAAAAATGGCTTGTCCAAAAGCATAAGAAAAGATAAATATGACAGATACCCAGCCATAGATTTCTTTGCGCTGATCGTCTGTCTTGTCTGGATATAGATCATTCGCAATTTCGGGCCATAGTACGCCCAGCGACTGTCGGTCGATATAGTTGATGATGGTCGCTGTTGCGATGAGTGCAATGACCCACCATCGAAGTCCTTTAATTTTCATTCCCTTGAATTAAGAGTGAGAAGTGAAAAGTGAAAAGTGAAAAAATGAGCCGTAGTGCTCATTTTTATTCTTTATTTTTCACTCTTAATTACTGTAGAAAGTCTTCGCGCATTGGACTAAAGACATCAATCAACTGTCCATCTTTCGTACACGTACAGCCGTGCATCACCATAGGTGGAATGTAATAGGAGTCGCCAGCTTTGATCGTTTTGACTTGATCGCCAATGGTCATTTCAAATTCGCCGCTTTGTACATACGTCACTTGGGAGTGATGGTGGTTGTGTAAATCACCAACTCCACCAGCTTTGAAATCAGCCACGACGAGCATAATTTTGTCATCGTAGCCATGAATTTGGCGGCGTAGTAGTGGATTGACTTGTTCCCATTCTTGCTCTTTGGCGAAGAAGAATTCTTTGCTTGTTGTTGTTGAACTCATATTTTGATTTCGTTTTTTAACTATTTAAGGCACATAAGAGGCAGGATTGGAACGCGGATTGAACGGATCAGACTGATAAAGACGGATTTTTTTCATCGTTTATCTAGAATCTATCCTGATCCGTCAAACCAGTCTAATTCGCGTTCCCATCCTATACCATCTGTTTTATTTCTCAAGCGATACACTCTCCCCAATACTTGCCTCCAAAAACCACACTTCTGTATAGTCGCCATTCGCATATTGCTTTTGAATATCACCGCCGTAAGTCTCTGCACCTGTACACCAAACCATATTTGTTTTTGGGTCTTTGCCATTTGTTTGGTTGTACGCGCCTTGCTTGAAATAATTCAATTCACCAGCATAGGCTTCTGGTCGCTCGACGCCATCTTGTCCGATGGGGACGAAAAGTTGTTGGGTTTGGGCTGGGATGTCTGCTTTGGTGGTGTATTCGGATTGGATGAGGTTTTTCGTGAAGGTTTTGGTCTCGTGTCCTTCGCTTTCAAAAGTCAAATACATAATGCCTTCGTGGACATTGATTTCGTAGCTGAAGGTTTCGCCTAACTCGATGCCGTCTTCTGGTTCGGTTGGAAAATCAGTTGGACTCTCTCCTACGATCGACATATCATAACCCCAAATCGCGTGCGAATAATCCCATCTGCCGGAGTTGTCGTCGCCTGCGGTATTGATTTCATAATTCCAAAAGACAGAGCCTTTTTCGTGACCTGGAAACTTCTTGTAGAAGATTTTGAGGGGTTCGTTTTCATGCCCTTCGCCACTATGGATTTGTCCGACTACCGTAGCATAAGACGCAGCCACGCGCGCATCACCTGACGTGGAAACGTGTATCACTTTGCAAGTGCCAGTCAACCTGCCACCTTCCTCTGGTGTCCATTCTCTTTTTTCGTGAAGTTCGGTTCGGGTATTGCTGGAGTTTTTGGAAGTGACCCCGGAATTAGGTGTTTTATAGACCACCCAACGCCGAGTGCCATCAATAGTAGTGTAGAAAAAATCTTCGTGTTGAAACTGGGTGAGGTCGTCTGCTTTTGTGCCATCACCGAGCAGGATTTTGAATTTGTCCATGAAGGGAATCACTTCATGCGGATGAACGACCTTTTTACTTAGACCATCATTGGCAGCAAAGTAGCCTGCGTTGGAAATGGCATCTTCTGGAACACTGACGCTGGCCTCTTTGAACCATACTTCTGCATAGTTACCATCGGCGTATTGCGCTGGAATGTCGCCATCGTGTGTTTCTGCTCCTGAACACCAAATTTTATTGACCGCAGGATCTTTGCCGTTGGTTTGATTGTAGCAACCTTTTTTGAAAAACAAGCCTTCTTCTGCGTAGGCATTTGGTCGCTCGACACCATCTTGTCCGATAGGGACGAAGAGTTTTTGGACTTGCTTAGGAATGTCTGATACCTTGGTGTATTCAGATTCAATCAGGTTTTTAGCGAAGGTTTTGCTTTTGTGTCCATCGCTTTTGAAAGTTAGATACATCATACCGTCTTTTACTTCGATTTCGTAGGTCATCGCTTCGCCTAGTTCGATGCCGTCTTCTGGTTCTGCCGGATAAGTATCACTCGTTTTGCCGACGACCGAGAAATCATAACCCCAAACCGGATAAGAATAGTCCCAGCGTTTGGAGTTGTCATCGCCAGCGGTATTGATTTCGTAGTTCCAAAACACAGAGCCTTTTTTGTGTCCAGGAAACTTCTTGTAAAAGATTTTGAGGGGTTCATTTTCATGTCCATCTGCGCTATGAATTTGTCCGATGACGACGGAGTAGGAAGCTGCTACTCGTGCATCGCCCGTCGGAGAAACATTCATCACTTTGCAGGTCGCGGTCATCTCGGCTTCGGTCATGGGCGACCATTTTTTGAGCTGCGCTAGTTCTGTTCTTGTGTTGTTAGAAGTGCCGTGCGTATTGCCAGCATTGGGTGTTTTATAGACTACCCAATTGCCAGCTTCATCAGTAGCTGTGTAAAAGAAATCTTCGTTCTTGAAGTCGATGGGAATACCTGCATTCGAGCCGTCTCCTAAGATCAAATTGTAGTGATCGAAGAGTGATAAGACATCGCTCGGATAAGTCGCCGCTTGCTCGGATGTTTCGACAATATTGGAGCAGCTATTGAGCAGCAGGGAAATGGGCAGCGCAAAAAACAACAGCGCGATCACTGAGATATTGACGTACTTTATGGTATGCTTGATGTTCATATTCTAATGTTTGTTCATAGCTTTTTGGAGGTAATTGAGATCGGTTGTCAGTGCACTGATGACTTGTTCGGCAGGAATACTAAGTTCGTATTTGCCTTTGTTGGCACCACCTAGTTCGTATTCGGTGTGTAGGGTTAGTGGTTTACTGATATTTAGCTCTTTCAGGGTCTTAAAGTAGTCTTCAAAATCGACCGCTCCTTTTCCGAGTGGCGTGTGTTGGATGGTCCATTGTCCATTTTCTTGTACATACGTATAATCTTTGATGTCCAAACTTTGGATATGTTCTTTGAGCAGTCGCAGATTGACTTTCCCAGACTTAAAACCTTCCGCGACAGCGTGCCTAATGTCATAACGACACCCCATCCACTTCGGGTCAATGTCTTTTAGCAAATACCAAATATCCCAAACCGCCGACCCAACACTCGTCCCGGCATGATTCTGATAGTCGCCTCGGATTTGGTAGTGCTCGTTCATTTTTGCCAGGGTTGCCAATCGCTTTCGGTAGTTTTCTAGCTGTTTGTCGATGGATGTTTCTGCATCGTATTTCAACCAGCCTAGGCGATAAGATTTGATTTCCAATTGACTGGCTATTTTCAAAATCGCTTCGGTATATTGCTCTTCTGCTCCTGTGATTGCGGTTGTTATCACCTCCACTTTCATTCCTGCTTTTCGGATTGCGTTGATCGCTTTTGGCAAATCCCTTTCGACATTTTCTGGCAATACATGACCCTTCGGACGCACCGTCAAGTCCAATCCATCAAAACCTATTTCTTTGGCTGTCCTGGCGGCATTTTTGCAGTCTAGCCACTGTAAATGCTTCGAAAACAAATAAATATCTTGATCGAAATACTTGTATGACGCTCTGCTAATACCATAGGCAGTAAAAGGCAAAGTCATTGCACTCGCACTGAACCATTTCAGGAAGGATCGCCTTTTTACTGCTGGATGCATATATTTTTCTAAGATGTTAGATATTAGATAGCTATCGGGACGAGGCAAGCTATCTAATCTAATGTCTACGCATTCAATGCCCAATCTCTAACTCATAATACTTCACTTTTGCAAAGGAACTGGTATTGGTGGTTTGCAAATAGTTGCCTGCTTTGAAGTAGTTTTCGAAGATGTTCCACTTTTCGATATGGACGCCTTCGTACACAAAAGTTTCTTCGTCATTGAGCGTGACTTCCATTCTTCCTTTTTCCACTTTCACTTCTAAGATAAATTCATCAAAGTTGACGAGTTCTTGAAAGTTGCGCCCTTCGTCGTCTGTCCAAGCATCCGTTGATAAAATCTCAGGAACATCTGTGTTGACATCTTTCAGTTTTTTCGTTTTGACGCGAATTTTGCCTTTGTCCCAAAGAATTTTCAAGACTGGTGGCGCATTGTTGTCATCCTCACCGATCAAATCGCGCTGTTCGTTCGTCAGTCGACCGTGAATTTGCATCACCATCGTTCTGTGATAGTCACCATTCGAAGCTTTGGAAATGTCATCCAGCTGCAAGCGACCCTTCATATAACCGCCTTGCTCGAATGTCCAATTGGTCGTATTACTTCCAGGCATCATTTGCTCCCGCAATTCTGTGCGCGAATAAGAAGAATTGGCGGTCGTTTCTTCTGGATAGGTGTAGAAAACGAGTGCGCCATCTGTCGAATCATTGTACATGAACGGTTGCAAAAGTTCGCTTTCGGCATAGTCCAAAATCTTTGGCGGTTCTACTTCGATCGGTTTACCGTTGTTACCAATTGGCAAAGTCACCTTCCAATTATTGAGGTCGATGTTGGGTAAAAAGTAGTCTTCGCCTTCTATCAATTCTTTGTCATCAATATTTTCATTTGGGTCGGTATACTCGCCCGATGGTGGTTGGGGTGGTTCTTTTTCGCAAGCTGCTGTTAGAAGTAGAATAGCAAAAGCGAATAAAAGGACAGATTTTAATAAAAATCGTGTGGTAATGAGCATGATCTTTCTTTGGAAGCACATAGGCACATAGTTCTATATTGTCTATATTCCTATGTGGTTGAACTATTTTATTCTTTTGAATATCAATTAGTTAAGGTACATCAATGTCGAAATTGTCCAATCGACACTCGACGCCTTCATTGTGGAAGAAAATACCTACTTCCGTATTATTGCCGGAATTGAACGGTAATCTGACTTCTACATAGGCATTCGCATCCGTCTGATCGGTCAAGGTCACCGACTCTATAATCGCGTCCGGCACATTTGCCAAATCTGTCGACTCACTATCCAAAATAGCAACCGTCAACGACCCTTCTGGATCAGTTTTCATCGTATAATAGAAAGTGACGACATAGTCTGTATTGGAAGCTACCGTCAACATTTGGAAACCTACACGGTCGCCAGCAGAAGGCATTTTAGCCGCCTGAGAACCATCGAATACCGGACTGGACGTAATCTGAATCACACCGCCCATTTCATTGCGCCAAGAATCGCGTCCATCACCTGAGCCATCGTCCAACGAATTGTCCTCAAAGCCTGCTTCTCGAATGACTGGAATGAAAACCGTTGCCTCTTCGACTGCTACTTCCTGAGTTGTCGTATTTGTCTGTCCTAATTTATCAGATGCGGTTAAAGTCACCGTATATGTGCCTACTGCGGCATACGTGTTGCTTGGATTTTTTGCAGTAGAAGTATTGCCATCCCCAAAGTTCCACTCATAGTCTGTCGCGCTGATGGAATTGTTGGTGAAATTGATGGTAAAGTTATCCGCTTCACTCACCGCTACGGCAAATTCTGCTGCCGGTGGTGTAGCGTCTGGAATAGAGCCAGCTTCGGGTAGTTCGTACTGTTCGCAGGCTTGAAAGAGTCCCGCGAGTATGCATAGTAAAAATGCGAGTTTGGATATATTTAGTTGTTTCATTTTAAAGCTGTTAGCCGATAGCTGTTAGCTATTAGCAGATTATTGAATTGTACTTATGCTTTCAACATCAAGTAGCGTATCATCAATTTAGTAGTTTTTCATTCCTTAGTACCCTGGATTTTGTGATAATTCGCCGTTGCTTACGTTGATTTCATTCTGCGGGATAGGTAGTAGTAGATCCGTCGGTGCAAAGTTATATCCTTCAGCCGCTGCGAACGCACTCAGTACACTTTCTGCTTTACCGAAGCGAATCAAATCGTATAAGCGGTGATTTTCAAATGCCAGCTCATGGCGACGTTCTTGTAGCAGCATATCTTCGGTCAAGATACCTGTGATTGGCTCTAGACCTACACGAGTTCGAATGTCATTGACAGCAGCTAGGGCATCTGCATTAGACGTTTCGCCATTGCCTGCCATGATCGCTTCTGCGTACATTAATAAGACATCAGCATAGCGCAGGACGATCCAGTCGTTGCCACACAAGCGAGCATCAGATGACTGGGTGATAAATTTGCCGACCTCTTCTTGGCGGACCGCTGTAGGATTGAAGAAAGTGGTGATTCTAGTGTCCGCAGGATCAATAGAGTCGATGAAATCATTGGTCGCGAAATTCAAACCACTGACAACTCCTCCTTCCGTAAATTCAAAAGAAAAATCTTGTGACTCATTGGCATCATCATCGACGTAAGGGATCGCAAAAATGATTTCGCTATTTCCTTCATTGTAGAATACATCACTGTAGTTGTCCAACAGCGCATATTCTCCACTATTGATGATAGATTCTAGGAGCGTTCTCGCACCACTGTAGTCTCCTGTAGTCAGTTTCACTTTGGCTAGTAAAGCTTCTGCTGCTCCTTTTGTCGCCCGTCCGAAAGTTATATCAGCAGGTAACAAGCTGGCGGCACTCGTCAGATCTGCGTCGATGGTACTCAATACTTTATCTGTATCGTCACGATCAAAAAAGTCTGATTCTGTAGGCGCGATCACACGGTCTACCAACGGAATATCTCCGTAGGCACGCACCAAATTGAAGTGCCCCAATGCACGAGCGAACTTGGCTTCTCCTTCAAACTGTCCTCGCAGCGAACCATCTACGACCTCCAAATTTTCGAGTACTCGATTCGCTCTGAAAATAACGTTGTAATTGGCTGGCCAGTAGGAAGCGACAACTACATTGGTTGGTTGCACTTGGAAGTTTTCAAACTGTGCCCAATCTCCTTCACTGGACTTGGTACGCGTGTTGTCAGAACGCATTTCCGTTAGCGCAAACTCACGTAGTGGTACTTGCTGCAAGCCATCATAGATAGCGATGACGCCACTTTCTACCTCTTCTGTATTAGAATAGTAGGCATTGTCGCCGACTGCGGATAGCGGTGCTAGGTCTAGCTCATCTGTACAATTAGTGAGCAGAAGACCGCTTAAGATGGCAAAACCGATGTATTTTACATTGTTAAATTTCATTGTTGTTGTATTGTAAGGATTAGATACTAGACAGCAGGTTTGAGTACTCTACTGTTTAGCATCTAACTTCTATTGTCTGAATAATTAGAAAGAAAGATTCACACCACCGGAGATCGTTCTGAAAATCGGTGCAGGTCGTCTCTGATAACCATAAGTCAGTGGATTGCGCTCCGCTGAATTGGTCAAGTCTATCCCCTCAGGATTGAAGCCTTCGTAGCCTTCTGCCATGAAGTACAGGAGGTTTTGCGCACCCAAGTAGATTCTTAAATTGCGAATCCCTCTGACAGAGTTGGTCGGGATGGTGTAGCCCAGATTCAGGTTTCTCAATGCGACATAAGAAGCATTCTGAATGTCATCGCTAGTAAAAATTCTTTGCTGTACTAGGTCTCCATCTGGAAATTCGCTGCTATAATCTTGGTTGCTGTTAAATTCGTTCTTGATGTATTGTGAAGAGATATTGCGCACTTCTGCACCATGTGACCCTTGGAACATAAAGCTAAAGTCAAAGCCACCCAATCGGAAACTGTTATTGACGCTCCAGATCAAATCAGGATATGGAGAACCCAAAATTGTTCTATCGTCTGTATCAATGACTCCGTCACCATTCAAGTCTTTTACATAGATGTCCTGAGACTGTCCATTGACCGGGAAAAATGGGCTTTTGATAAAGTCCAATCCTATTTCTTCTTTGACTACATAGCCATAAAAAGAGGCGATGGGCTGTCCTTCTAAAGCGATCCATTCTGCTGCACGTTTAGAGTCGATGATGCTAATCAGTCCACTCGCACCCGCAAAATCAATCAGCGTATTTTTGTTGTGCGTGAACAGTGCCGTGGTATTCCAGGAGAAGTTGCCGGAGGAGACATTTCGTGATCTCAATTCTAGTTCAAAACCTCTATTTTCGACTACGCCTCGATTGACCAAAGCCGACTGAAAACCTGTCACGGAAGGAATCGGTAAGTTCAAAAGTAAGTCTTCGCTTGTACGAATATAGTAGTCAAAAGATAGTCCGAAACGACCGTCAAGCACTGATACATCCAAGCCGGGATTGAATTCAATCAGTTTTTCCCATCTCAGCTCAGGATTGGCTATATTGCTAGGATTGAAACCAGTCAACCCAAACCCTGTGCCCACCGGAGACAACAGTCCGATGTGATCGTACTCACCGATGCCAGCATTGCTACCTGTGATACCATAACTAGCTCGCAATTTGAAGTCTTCTATGATTGTATTATCGCTCAAAAAGCCTTCTCTTCCAATGTTCCAACCAGCAGATATTGCCGGGAAAAAACCAAATTTGTTATCCGGTCCGAATTTAGAACTACCGTCCCAACGCGCACTCAAAGAGACTAGATATTTATCATCGAATGCATAATTGAATCGAGACAGATAAGATACCAATGACTCTTCTGCTTCAAAAGTGGAGCCACCTACCAGATTGGCAGCAGGAATGGTTTGGATGAAGTCATTATCATAGCCGGCTGCTTCCAGCTCACTAAAGTCACGCTGCCATTCCTCATAGGCGAAACCTGCTACTGCACTTATCTCATGCTTTCCGAAATCTTTATTGAAGTTCAGCGTACTTTCGCTGACGGCGTGTAGTTGATTGGAAGTGCCCAAAATAGACTCTGAATCTCTCGCACCATTGCGAGTCGCTTCTACACCCAACCATGTTGTACTTCTCGTAAATCGCATATCGCCACCTACCGTCTGCTTAAAGAAAAATCCATCCGCCAAATCGACGCTGACGAAGGCATTGGCGTAGATTTTGGTCTGATAGCGATAGCGTTCTCGTTCTAGCACTTTCGCCAAAGCATTCGTATTGCTAGTAGAGCTGATGTCAGTTGCGCTACCGTCAGGATCAGGTGCGCCATTGTCCAGATTGTAATCATCGAACATTCTCTCCCAAAAATAGTCACCTACCTGAGCATCAGCAAACTGTCCACCACGGGTGAAGCGACTCAAATATTGAATGTTGTTTTCGTCGATATACAAAGGCAGCCATGGTGCTTGACGAACGGCATCGTGTACACCAATCGGAAATCGTCTTTGCTTTGTGTAAGAGGGATTTAAGTTGACCCCAAATTTGACGTGATTGTTGACTTTTGTATTTAAGTTCAAGCGGAAATTTAACTTGGAGAAGTTGTCTGTGAGGAGAACACCTTGATCGTTCAGGTAACTCAAAGCCGCACGGAAGTTTGTATTTTTTGTGCCGCCTCTCGCCGATAGTGCGTGACTCTGAATCATACCGCCATCCATCATCACGTCTTGCCAATCCGTTTGCTGACCTACGCGCTCGATATACTGTAATTTGTCCGGTAGTTCCTCATCACCATAATAACTTCTAGCTTCTGACAACCAATCATCCACTGTTGTCAAATAGTCGTTATCAGGCACTTCTTTCATCCCCATATAGCCATTGTAGTCGAAGCGCGTTGGTCCTTCTTTTCCTTCCTTGGTGGTGATCATAATGATACCATTTGCGCCACGAGAACCATAAATGGCGGATGAAGCGGCATCTTTTAAAACTTCTACAGAAGCGACATCATTCATATCCAAGCTAGACAAAAAGTCTGCATCATTTCCTACCACTATTCCATCTAAAACGACCAAAGGTGTAGAATTGAAAGAGATAGAGCCTTGACCACGTACTCGAATGGTCGGGGCTTCTCCGGCTGCTGGATTGGTCGATTGAATGTTGATGCCAGATACTTGCCCAGCCAGAGCATCGTCCACACGGGCTACTGGAATTTGATCCAATCTTTCGTTCGTTACTTTAGAGACAGCGCCCGTCAAATGCGATTTTTTCTGTGTACCATAGCCGATAACGATGACCTCGTTCAGTTGATTAATATCTTCCGCCAATGTGACGTCAATGGAGGTCAAATTGCCTACGGGAATTTCTTGTTGGACATAGCCGGTATAGCTAAAGACCAGTGTTTGATCAGAATCTACTTCTATAGAGTAATTTCCGTCCAAATCTGTCACCGTACCTGTGCTGGTGCCTTTCACATAGACGGAAACACCAATGAGTGGTGTACTATTATTGTCTGTTACCGTTCCTGTGATAGTAGCTTCTGAAATAATTGAGATGAAGTCAATTACATCCGTTGTAGGATGCGCTGCTTTTACCGGTGAAGAGACAAAATAGCACAGCATCAGTAGGCAGATGCCTAGAGGTATAATGCCGGGCTGAGTTGTAAATTTTTTCATACGTGGTTGTTTCATTTTAGTTGGTTTTGACTCTTTGAAAGTTATTTTGTCATATTGCTGTGTTTATTTGCATCTGATAGTCAGTGAAGAATTGAAAACTTTGATTCGTTTTCAATTCTTCATTTGTCTTTGAGTTAGTAGCCCTCGTTCTGTGTAATCTCACCAAAGCTAGATAGTACTTCGGAGACTGGAATTGGGAACAGATAGTAGTTCGAATTAATGGTTTGTCCCATTTCTTCGTCGACCGTATTGGTGCGCACCAGATCAAACCAGCGCTGTCCTTCAAACGCTAACTCTAGTCTTCGCTCATCGTAAATCGCTTGCCGTACTTCACTTTGAGAAGTGGCTGTTGTATCTTCCAAACCTGCGCGATTTCGGATTTGATTCAAGAAGGTGATCGCTTGTGCGGTGTTTCCATTTTCATTCAAGGTTTCTGCATAGAGCAAAATAATGTCACCCAATCGCAACTCAATCCAATCGTGATCTGGACCGCCAGTTTGTGGAAATTTGGGCGAAGCCATCACAGATGTATCAATCGTCACTTCTCTACGCAAATCGCCGGGACTTGCCTCGAACGCATCGACTAAATCTTGCTCCAGTGGATTCAACGATTTGGTGTCCAAACCACCATACCACGACCAAAATTCAGAAAAGCCGTATTCATCGACGATGGAAGCCGACATTTGAGTCGCAAAAATGATCTCAGCGTTTAAGTCATTCGCTTCTCCGAAAATGTCCACAAAGTTTTCTTGGAGCATGATGCCCGCTGCTGCTGCGCCATTGACAACTGCTCCCAACGGAGCTTCTGCATTGCTGAAATCTCCTCTTTGCACATAGACTTTTCCTAGCAAAGCTTGAGCAGCGATCTGAGTGGCGCGACCATCGGATAGTCCTGAATTGTCGAGTGTTGTAATTGCTTCCTCCAAATCTGGAATGATGACATTGTCATAGACTTGATCAGCAGGTTGGCGCGTCAAAATAGATGGATCAGTGGTACTTGGTGTAGCTGATAAATTGACTGGCACATCACCAAATACTTTTACTAATTTAAAGTAAGATAAGCCCCTCAAAAACTTCGCTTCTCCTACTTCCATCTCACTTTCCGAGTTTTCGATGACGTTATTGGCACTCAAAATTGATTTGTACAAAGCCGTGTAAAAAGGTCCAAAAAACTGATCGTCCATCACCGTCAAGTCCGCATCAAACTCGTCAAATTCAGTGTAAGGAGCTTCAAACATGAAGGCATTGTCGGCTCTAAAATCGCCCATAACTGCCAAAGGCGTCGCCGAGCCAATTTGGTAGTAGTAAGCCGCATTCAATACGCCAGAATAATCGTCCAAAGAGTTGGAACTGGCAATGTTGTCAGGGAATTGGTCTAAGTCGTTTTCGCAGGCTGTCAAGAACAGCAGCGCACCTAGCAAAATATATAGTGTTTTCATTATTTCAGTTATTGATTTTAAAGTCTCCGATAGCTTATCTCTATTTCTAAGAGCTTGTTGGGGAATTTTGCGAACTGATTTTCAATGATTTATGGTTCTGACTAAGGATTCAAAATCGAGTTTAGCGAGCTAAGTGAGATTTTTAAGCCGAAGGCAGGTTCAAAAAGCATTGGAAATAAGGAAGCAACGATACATTATTACTATTAATTCGGTCTGTATAAAAATTTAAAAAATTAAATTTCCCAACATGCTCTAAGCTTGCTTCACATCTCGAAAAAGCTATCTGATACTTGATACTAGAAATTAAGATTAAGACCAAAAGAGAAACTTCTCACAATTGGGCTGGCACCAACTTGGACACCGTAAGTGGTTGGTCCGAGATAGCCGCCATTGGTTACTTCCACGCCTTCTGGATTGAAAGAAGTATAGTCATCCGACATGATGTAGAGCAAATTGGTGCTGGCTACATACAGTCTCAATGATCCTAGATTTGCTTTGCTCGTGAAATCCGGACTCAGCGTGTAACCAATCGTCAAATTGCGCAATGCCGTATAAGAAGCATCTTGAATCATCGCATCCGTCTGGTCTCTATTTCTGACAAAAGGTTGTCCGTTATTGTCTGCCAAACCGTCGCCATCTGCATCAAAGTTAGGCTGCAGTGATCTACCCCATTGAGAGCCATAGTATAGTGGGTCGATGTTGTATACTTCAGCACCTTGCGCACCTTGGAATTGTAGCTGTACATCGAAATTTTTATAGAACAACTGACTGCTCAGTCCCCAGTAAAAATCAGGTGTATTTTGCCCAATTTTGACTAAATCGCCACCTTCTTCTACTGTTCTTGTTCGGTCGATGATGCCATCGCCATTTTGATCGACCACATAGCTGTAACCGCTTTCTTGACCTACAAATTCAAGTGGATTGTTCAAGTATTGCATCTCTACTTCACCCGTGGTTTCTAAGCCCCACATTTCACCGATTTCGCCGCCGACATAGTTTCTAAAAACTGGACCACGACCGCTTTGTCCATAGATGGTTGGAGCTAATTCATCCAAGCCACCCAAGTCTGTGATTTCTGATTGAACAGTAGAGAAGTTCGCATTGATATTCCAACGTATATCGCTAGTATTGATGACCGTTGCGCCCAATTCCAATTCGACACCAGAACTGGTCACATCACCTGAATTCAAAGCAATAGAAGTCGTTCCTAATACTTCAGAAACACTCTGATTGATCAAAATATCTTCGATGTCAGAGGTGTAGTAATCGACACCGATTCGGAAGCGATTTTGCAAGAAACCTAAGTTGATACCATAGTTAGTTTCTGTATTCGTTTGCCAAGTCAAATCAGGATTGGCAACATCGGAAGGAATCAAAAATCCTGTGCCAAAAATGGTCGCTGTTGGGTTCAATAAACTCAATGAATTGTACGCGCCCAAAAAAGCTGTCGTTCCTAATGAACCATAGCTAAAGCGCAGTTTCAAATCACTCAAAAAGTCGGAGTTATAGAAGCCTTCGTTGTGGACATTCCAGCCGATGGAAGCTGCTGGGAATGTCTCGTAGCGATTGTTTTCACCGAATCGAGAATCACCATCTCTTCTGATGGAAAGTGACACTAAGTATTTGTTATCAAAGGCGTAATTGACACGTCCAAAGACACTATTTCTAACGATGGTTTCATCTCTTTCTGAAACAGAAATATCTGCTGGATCAAGCAGGGCGAAGTTTTGTGGCTGACCGAAAGGCACATTCGTTCCATTCAAAGCAAGACCGTTGATGTAGAAGTTTTGGAACTCCACACCAGCTACCGCAGAGATGTCATTTTTGCCGATTGTTCTGGCGAAGTTTACCGTCGTTTCACTCAAAACAGAAGAGCGAGCGATGTTAGACTCATTCAAGCGGGTTTGATTGGTGCGCGCTCTGGAATCAAACTCCAAACCTCTCCAAAAGTAGTCTTCTGTATCACGAATATCTGCACCAAAAACGGTTTTGATGTTAAAACCTTCTAGGATGTCAAATTGAAGGTAAGAGCTGATATTACCGAAGAGTGTTTTCTGATAGCGATCGGTGTTGTCTAGCTTAGTCGCAGGACCTGCATCACCCGAACCACCGATACCATTTCCGCTTCTTCCATAGTGCCAATCTTGAGCCGTCATGCCAGGCTCTAGCGTATAAATACTGCTATTGAAAGGCGCGTCTGCACCGCCTCTATAGCCAGAATCGAATGACGCTAAACCTAATGCCTGCGCTTGTTGATCGAGTTGTTGTACAAAAGCAATAGATGCTTCGGTATGATAGATTGGATGTACGCTATAGGCACGTAAAAGATCGCGCTGATCGTGACCAACGAGGTCTCTATCGCCTAAAAATCCATTGAAATTCAAGCCAGTTTTGAAGCGGTCGCCCAATTTAGCATCGAGGTTAAGACGTGCATTGAATCGCTCAAAATTTTGCGTTCGCACAATACCTTTTGTATCCAAATAGCCCACAGAAGCGAAGTAATTGACATCACCTGTGCCACCACTTATGCTGAAATCGTGGTTCATGCTGTTGCCATTTTGAAACAACCAATCTTCCACTGCTACCACGTCAGGTGAGTTACGATAGGCATTGATTCGATAATCAACGATGTCTTTGTCCAACTCACCGATATTGAATGTACCATCAGCAATATTGGATTCGATGATGTCCGCCCATTCGCCAGCCGTTGGGTTGATGTTGTCTTGCACATACCGCTCGGAGGTACTGGCATACGCATTGTAGCTGAATCGCGCTTTGCCAGATTGTCCTTTTTTGGTAGTCACCAAGATAACGCCATTCGCACCACGAGAACCATAGATCGCTGCCGAAGCCGCATCTTTCAAAACTTCTAGACTTTCGATATCATTAGGATTGACCGTAGCTAGACTTCCTGAAATCGGGTAACCATCGACTACAATCAATGGATTGGAATCGCCAGAAATAGAAGAGGCTGCTCGGATCTGAATTTTCGGATCAGCACCTGGCGCGCCGTCTTGATTTTGAATCAACACACCTGCCAATTTTCCCGCCAACGCATCATCTACCCGATTGGCTTGAATGGCTGCAATGTCGCCACCTTCTACTTGTGCAATCGCGCCTGTGACGTGGGAACGTTTGCGCGTTCCATAGCCCACTACGAGTACTTCATTCAACTGATTGGCATCCTCGGTAAGTGCTACGTCTATAGACGTTTGGTTGCCGACTTCGACCTCTCTTTCCGCATAGCCAGTGTAGCTGAATACCAATATACTTCCAGGCTTTACCTCAATCGAGTAGCGTCCTTCCACGTCGGTCACTGTACCTGCCGCCGATCCTTTTATGACCACCGAAGCGCCGATCAATGGGATGCCATCGTCAGCAGAAGTGACCATTCCACTGATTAGTGCTTCAAGTGTACACGTTGTTAGGTTAGTGGTACTTGCGTCTGTTTTCGCACTCAAAGGAGGTGCGTTGAAAAATAATATCACCAATAGCGCAAAGCACAGGATGGGGATATTCAATTCATTTCTTACTTTCGTTGTCATGATTTAATTAATTTTAAATTTGTTTCAAGACTCACTCACCGCCATGAGTGAGTCTTTTTTTGACAATGCATATTAGACTTGTTACATCATATCTTGATTGACTGCAACGGACAAATTTTATCCTGTTCTGCCTTATCCTCGATAGCTATCGGGGTTTAGCTGTAGCTCGGCTATGCCGAAAAGATTTGCCTTGTTCAGCACAAAATTTGTTACGTTTCGTCTTAATCAGCTACGAAGTAAAAAGTCTATCAGGTCGAGCAACCGCCATTACTCAACAGGTTAGATTTATATTACTATACATCGTCATGTAGCGATTATTTGCAAGTTTAGATCAGGTGATGTGATGATAAATGGAGGGGTAGCTACTTGCCGAAAAGGACAAATCGCTCTAGAAGTGTAAGTTGTTATTTAGTTTTATTTGTTAAAAATCAGTGTGTTCCGTTGCTGTTGTACTTCGTCAATGTTCTACTGTATTCAAATACATCCAATAAGTGCAGTCGCATCGCTTCGGCAGCTTCTGCTGGTCGTTTGCCGATGATATGATCGAAAATGACTTGATGCTCTCCTACCGACTGATAAATTCGCTCCTTTTTGCAGACATCCAGCTTAATAAAGCTGTTGATGATGTCGGGCGTAATGATGAGCATCAGCGATTTGAGCACTGAGTTTTTGCTGGCTTCCGCTATTTTCAAATGAAACATTAAGTCCTCTTCTACGGCTTGTTCGCCTTCTTCTACTTTCGCTTTGTGAATCAACAGTGCTTCTCGAATCACTTCAATATCTTTATCCGTTCGGCGTGTGGCAGCTAGGCTGGCAGATTGCGTCTCCAAGAGTTGTCGAGTTTCTACCAGAGAAGCAAAGTCGCTATTTTCTATTTTCAAAACATCTGTAATTAAGCCTTCCAAAGCAGTGATCCCCATGCCTGCTACAATCGTTCCGCTCTGTGGTAAGGTTCTTAAAATACCATAAAACTCTAGTTTCCGAATGGCGTCCCGCACATGTGTTCTGCTCACGCCCAGTCGCTCTGCCAATTTACGTTCAGGAGGCAAGCGATCACCAGCATTCAGTTGTCCAGAGGTAATTAGACCTCTGATCTGCCGAATGATTTTATCTACTGGCGTCTCTATCTTAATCTCCTGAAAGTTGCTCAATACGTCCATCATAAACTAAATTGGTGGCTGTGTTTTTGGTTAACTATCAATTGGTCAACCAATTCATGGTGAGACAAATCTATCACTATTTTTTTAATCAGCAAATTTTTTGTTGATTTTTTCGTATTTGCCTGCTTTTCTTTGGAATTTCAAAGATGTGACCATCAAATAGGTAAGAAATAAAAAACGGATATAGTTCAATGAAGTACTACATCCGTTTTGATTCAGTTTTGGAATCTATCTAGAAATTATCCCAACCCAAAAGGCTTCCGATACTGTTTTCCTCTCATCTTATTCGCCTCTCGATCTCCTTTAAATTTTTCTTTCACAGGATCCCAAGTCAGTGGACGTCCAAGCTGATAAGCGATATTCGCAATATTGCAGATACTAGCAGTACGATGTCCAATTTCTACGTCGCAGATCGGTTGTGTTCTCACCCGAATTGCGCTGATCCAGTCTTGAGCATGATTGTCGCTTTTATAGACACGCTTTTCATTTGCTCCAATCGTTCGTTCGACTAACCCCTTTATATCTGACTCCAAAAATTTTCGACTCACTTCTATCTTTCCTTTTGTACCATTAAACTGTACTGCCCAACCTTTACCAAAGTCCTCATGTATCATCTCGATACCATTGGTATAAATCATTTTGAGCCCTCTCGTCGCGTCAGGATCACTAGGCGGAATCCACTCTACAGGACCGCTATCATCCATTCCCAATCCCCATTGTGCAATATCAAACATGTGTGCGCCCCAATCTGAAAGAATGCCATTCCCAAATTCTGCATAGTCGCGCCATTTGGACCAAAACTTACTTTCTTGCTCTATGCTAGGTGCTAAAAAGTGATTGTAGCCTCTGACAGAAGCAGGCCCGATCCATTTATTCCAGTTCAAGTCAGTTGGTTTCTCTTCCGTCGCCAAATCGCACGGAATAGCGGGATCGCCTACATTCACTTTCATCGTTTTGATGTCACCGATATAGCCATTGCGCACCAGTTCTACGGCATGTCGAAATTTCTCCCAAGATCGCTGCATACTACCCGTCTGAAAGACACGATCATATTTCCTAGCCACTTTTACCATGGCGCGTCCTTCTTCTACCGTATGCGCCATTGGTTTTTCACAATACACATCTTTACCGGCTTTCATCGCTGCTATCGCTATCGGTGCATGCCAGTGATCGGGTGTCGCAATGACGACAGCATCTATATCTTTTCTCTCAATCAGTTGCTCGTAATCCTTGTAGATGTCACAGCCTTTGTAGTCTGTTTCGTTCTTCACCTCTGCATAGAAGGTATTGACTCTATTTTGGAAGCGTTGAGCTTTGGCAGTATGCACATCGCAGGCGGCGATCATTTGGACGCCGTCGGTATCCTTCATGAGTCGCATTCCGAGTCCTCTGCTCTGTTTTCCACAACCGATGAATCCCAGCGTAATTCTATCACTAGGTGGTATTAATCCATTTTTGCCCAAAACATAGCTCGGGACAATAGTGATGCCGATAGCAGCAGTTGTTGTTTGTTGAAGGAATCTCCTTCTGTCTATTTTATTTTTCACTTTATTGATATTGTTGAAATGAGTGATTTGCTTCATATTAGAAGACGTTACGGAGATGGATTGACCCTTTTTTCGGTCGTGCAATGTGTTGTTACGGTTGCTTTAGCCACTTTAGTTATCATGGATTCGGGTCTCTTTGGCAGCACTAGAGAATGCTTTTTTAATTTTGATCAAACTTTGAGTACCTTATTGCCTTCTTTTAGATAGATGAGATGTCTCATGAAGGAAATTTCTAGTAGAAAAGTCTATAAAGGGACATTTATTTACGCGTTCATATTTTTTCTAATGATTCTAGATTACTCGGAGTTATTCAGTCTGCGCTGAAAAGTCCAAAGTCTAACATCTATAATCCACTATCTCTAAACATTAAATACCTAACAAGATGACAAATCAATTATTCGACCTTATCAAAACCCAACTCAGCGATCAGGTCATGGATCAAATCGGTAACCAACTAGGTACTCAAGATAGAAGACAGACGGCTGTCGCTACGGAGGGCGCACTGAATACACTCATCAGTGCACTAGCTAAAAATGTACAACAGCCCGGCGGCGCACAGTCTTTATTCAATGCTGTGGAGCGTGACCATGATGGTGGCGGACTACTGGATAACTTGATGGGCTTTCTGACTGGTGGACAGCAAGTTCAAAACAATCGTTCTGTAGATGGACTAGGTATCTTGATGCATCTTTTGGGCAACAAAACAACCGGATCGGTCGATATGCTTTCACGCATGAGTGGCATGGACAAAAACAAGACGGCGCGCTTGCTGATCACGCTGGCACCCGTTGTCCTTTCTGCATTGGGCAAAATGAAGCAACAAAAACAGATCCAGCAGCCGGAAGCCATGCAACGCGTCGTCCGCGACACTTATGAAGACCAACAACGCAGCGCACAGAATCCAACTATCAATCTGATCAGCAAATTTTTGGATACTGACAACGACGGCGACATCAAAAATGAATTGGCAGGTATGGGTATGAAGCTGATAGGTAGCTTTTTGAGGGGCAGATAAGCAGCACAAAGACTTGGCAAGTTTTTGAAACTTGCCAAGTCTGATATTGAGCTTCGTCATTGACCCAAATCCACTCTCCTCAAACGATAGACGACTCCTATTTTATTAGTGACTTTCAAGATGGTATCGTTGTCGAGCAATTCTGCTTCAAAGTAAACAAACTCGTCTGTATATACAGGATCAAATAGATCAAATTCATACGACTGTACCTGTCCAAAAAAGACGTTTTCTGTGACCATGGGGTTGAAACGCAAGTTAGCACCTAGCTTCTTTTTCCAATAATCTTTGCCGAGTCGTCCTTCTTTGATATTGCCCAATAAGAAATGAATATTGCGGGTATCCAAGTACTTGCCACTGGCATCCGGCAATCCAGGCAGCAGTTCTATTTGATTGCTCCCGTCACTGGCTGACTCGAGTTCCCAAAAACCTCTATACGACCGGAAAATATCATCATCTGGCATATAATCGCCACGAAGCGACAGTTCATACTCTGGAACTCTTCCTTCTAGCGCGGCGACTCGATAGCGCGATTTGATGACGCTAGCTTGTGGTTGATATACATCGATATCCGGACGTTCTTTGACGTTTAGTCGAAAAAAACTACTTGGGAACTCCTGAAACCCCTTGTTTTCTGCCATGACGAATCTGGAAAGCTGTGTCCCAAAAGGAACTTCTGGTAGTGTCTTCAGGCCTGCATACCAAAGATGGACATCTTGTAAGTTTGGTAAGGTAAAGAAGTCTTTTGGGAGGATTTTTAAATGAGCATAAGAAGCGGAGAAAGTTTTTAGCTGACTTAATGTGAGCAGCTCCGGTGTGATGTACTCTAGCGGATTGCCACCACAAGCACCGCCATCAAAATGCAAAGTGTTGAGTTCTTTCAGCTGTGCCAATCCATCGGGAACTTCCTTAATTTCGTTACATCCCAATCTCAAATTTTGTAGCCTTTCGAGTTTATAAATAGCAGTTGGGAAAGTTTGAAAACCACAAGATGTCAGTTTTAGATAGGTCAAATGCAGACTATTGATCTTTTCAATTTGCCGAACGGGTAGCCCGTGAACGATAAGTTTTCTCAATGACTGGAGTTGAAGCACACGCTCTATTACAGCAGATGTCTCATAAGGATAATCTTTGAACAAATACCAATTGATTTCTACTTCGTGCAGATTTTTGAATCTGGTAAAATAGCGTGGTAGTTCTTTCAGGTGACAATTGTCGCAAGCGAATCCATATAGTTGTTTTTTAGGAATCTTCTTGAACTTAGCAGCAATCGCTGGACTGCTGTCTCTTTGTATGACGTAGAAAATGCGGTAGCCTTGTTGCGCTAGATGAATCGCAGTATCTATATTATTGGCGATGATAGCAGTGTCGCCGATGATTTTTACTCTCGATTGTTGGGCTGTTCCTGTCGTCAATCCAAATAAGAAGAGCAGCGTCAATATCCAGTTGTTCATATCATATTATTTGCAGACAAAACTAGCTGAATTGAGCTGAAAAATGATAATTAATGAATAGCTGTCTACGGCAGCAGCATAACTGTTATCCAATAGGTAAAAGGCGAATTATAATAATCAAAAGAGTCCAAATAATTCCGAACATCTAATGTCTTTTCATTTTTCTTAGTTAAGACAATCCAATCAATTTTTCACAGAGCTGACATACATGACGACCTTTTTATTCTTTTTCCAGCAGCAAACCCCCAATGATACCACCGGTGAGCTAGACGCTAATCCACAGTCCATTATCGAACGATTAGATACTTGGCTGGATGCTTTTATCAAAGCCATTCCCAATATTGCTATCGGTATTATCGTCTTCATCATCATGTTGTTTTTGGCGCGATGGTTGGGCAAATTGGTGAAGCGATTGCTGAAAAACAGAGGGCGTAAAAATTTTGGTGATCTGTTGGGCGCATTTACTCGTTATTCAGTGGTGATTGCAGGTTTGGCGATTGCGCTGACTATCATGTCTCCCAATCTTAGTCCGGCGGATTTGATCGCAAGTCTAGGCGTCTCTTCTGTCGCAATTGGGTTTGCATTTCAGGACATTTTACAAAACTGGCTGGCTGGTATTCTTATTTTGCTACGTCAACCTTTTGAGATCGGCGATCAGATCATCGTCAACGGCTACGAAGGGACAGTCAAAAAGATCAAAACGCGTGCCACCATTATCCAAACTTATGATGGCAAGCGAGTGGTCATTCCTAACAACACAGTCTACAACGATTCGGTGGTCGTCATTACCGCACACGATCTCATTCGGTCACAATACGATGTAGGTGTCGGGTATGATGAAAACTATTTGGAAGCGATGAAAATTCTCAAAGAAACCGTCGAGAATATAGATGGCGTAAGCAAAGACAAGTCGGTAGAAACCTTAGTTTGGGATCAGGCGGATAGTTGGCTGACTATACGAGTGCGCTGGTGGACAAAAAGTGCGCGTGCGGATGTGGTGAAAGTTTGGTCGGAAGTATTGCTGTCCACTCAAAAAGCGATGAACGAAGCAGGTATCGACTTGCCATTCCCGACACATGTCGAAATTCAAAATGCGCATGACATAGGAGAGGCACAACAACGGCAGGAGGAACAGGTGACGACCGATAGACAAGTGAAGTCCAAGCGCGTCAGAGAAATGGAAGCTGCAGAGGAGGAAGCGTAGCCACAAGTCATTACTTTATCATGATACACTGTTTTTGTAGCCATCTTTTTTCTTCTGTACTTAAGAAAGGAGACAATCGTTCTTCCACTTCTTGATGATATTGATTCAGCCAAATGATCTCCTTTTTGGATAGCAGATCAATATTTATCAGTTGCCGATCAATAGGAAACAGACTCAGCGTCTCGAATTGTAGAAAATTATCTGCTTCATTGGCAGGCACGCATAGCAGTAGATTTTCGATGCGAATGCCATATTGATCTGTCTCATAATAGCCAGGTTCATTTGAGAAAACCATACCGGGTTTGAGTTCGGTCAAGCGAGAACTAGAAGAACTAATGCTCGGTGGTGATTCATGAACATTCAGGAAAAAGCCGACGCCATGACCTGTACCGTGACCGTAGTTGAGTTGTTCGCACCAAAGGAACTGTCGTGCGAGGCTGTCGAGCTGATGTCCATTTGTGCCTTTGGGAAATCGAATGTCAGCAAGCGCAATATGCCCTTTTAGGACAAGCGTAAAATGACGTTTTTGGTTGTTCGTTGGTAAACCGAGCGTAGTGGTGCGCGTAATGTCAGTCGTGCCAGTCAGATACTGTCCGCCGGAGTCGATGAGGAGCATTCCGTGCTGTTCGACTTGGGCACAATTATTTTTTTCTGCTCGATAGTGAACAATAGCACCATTGGCATTGTAGCCGACGATGGACGCAAAACTAGGGGATAC
The DNA here is from genome assembly GCA_038749535.1 of Bacteroidota bacterium. Lineage (GTDB taxonomy): Bacteria > Bacteroidota > Bacteroidia > Chitinophagales > Saprospiraceae > JAAUTG01. The sequence goes on along the minus strand of JBCDHX010000012.1, from coordinate 20,230 downwards.
AAAATCAGTTTGCTGCGCCCGAAAGTGAGTCAGTTGCTTGCCGATTTCATACTCTGAAATGCTTCGTTTGCCAGCTTCTTTTTCCAGCCAACGGTAAAGCTTCAGCAATGCAACGCCATCTAGCTCCATCGTTTTGCGCAGATGAGCAATTTCTACTTCATTTTTGATGGTTTTTTGAGTTTGAATCAAGCTTTTTTGCTCGATGACCTCAGTCGATAGTAAGTCATAAAGCTGTGCCGGAAAAGTAGAAGGCGACAGCAGAACAGTACGACCTTCGTAGAGCCGTTTCAGATAGTTGGGAAAGTCACGATAAGCACGTAGAATAACACTTTTTCGTTCTAGCTTTTGAGTCAGATTTTCACTCACTTTGTCCAAATCTAAAAACAAATAAGCTACATCATGCTGAATCGCAGCATAAGCGTAGAACACCGGATTGTAGTCGGTATCTTGCCCTCTGAGATTGAACAGCCAAGCTATCTCATCCAGCGCACTGACTAGATAAACATCTGTATTTTGAAGGTGCATTTGCTGTCGGATGCCTGCTAGTTTTTCAGCACGAGCATGACCGCTATATTCGATGGGAAAATCAAAAATAGGTGCTTTGGGCAACTTGGGACGGCTGCCCCAAATGTCATCTATCAGATCCAGATGGCTGACGATTTGTAGCTCAAAATCTGCTAGCTTTTGCTCCAAACGTTCTAGCTGTTGCACCGAAAACAATCGCCCATCCAATCCAATCTTGCTGCCTGCGGTAAGCTGTTTACCTAAGTAGTCACGATAGTCATTGGCTTGATTGGGTAGTACCTTATGCAAGTTGATACCGCTATCTTTCAGTTGCGTTTCGGCTTGCAAAAAATAGCGGCTATCCGTCCATAATCCAGCCCAGTCCTGTGTCACGACCAGCAAACCTGCTGAGCCTGTAAAACCAGACAGCCAAGCGCGACTATTCCAGTAATCCGCCACATATTCGCTTTGATGTGGATCGCTGCTCGGGACGATATAGGCATCAATTTGAGCGACCTGCATTGCTGCTCTGAGTCGCATCAGTTTAGGCTCCTGCATAAGTCGTTGCTTTCGCAGTGGCGAGTTGCTTTTTCTCATTGAATAAGACCAAGAAAATGCCTAAAACAATGGCTGCTAAGATAGCCGGGAACAGCCAAATATTCATCCACGCCTCGACATCATTGACCGTATAATAATCGACTACCTGTCCAGCGACAATAGAACCGATGTACATCCCGATACCATAAGTCACCAAGGTAATCAATCCTTGCGCACTCGACCGAACGGCTTCCGGTGCAGCTTTATCGACATAAATTTGTCCGGTGACAAAAAAGAAATCATAGCATAAACCATGCAGCAAAATGCCGATATAGAACATGAAGATCAACTCTTCTCCATTGCCGAAAGCAAAGAACAAATATCGCAATACCCAGCACAGCATACCTAGTGCGATCATCCATTTGACACCTAGTTTCCTAAAGAAAAAAGGCATCAGAAACAAGAAGAGTACTTCTGTCCCTTGACCGCCTGCACCCATGATAGCTGCTGTGTTTTCCATGCCATTTGCGATCAAAAATGGATTAGCAAAAGCATAATAGAAGGATAATGGAATTGAAATTAATAAAGAGCTAATCACCAAAATCGCGAAAGAACGGTCTTTCATCAACTGCAAAGCATCCAATCCTAGTAACTTAGCAATATTGGCAGGCTCGCCTTTTGCTTTTGGAGGGGTATTGGGTAAAGTAAAGGCATAGATACCCATCACAATCGACGCGCCTGCACCGAGTAGGATAGGCGTTGCCGTCAATTCTGCACTCAGCCCGCTAATGATAAATCCTGCTATGATCCAGCCAAAAGTACCGAGTACACGAATCAGCGGAAACTGCGTCTCTGGATCAGTCAACTGATAAAAAGCCACCGCATTGACAATCGCCAAAGTCGGCATATAGCAAAGTGAGTAGAGTAGGAGCGTCCAATAAACGCCACTAGACGTATCCATTTGGGCAACAAAAAAAAGTAGTACGCCACCTAGCAAGTGCATGACTGCTAATACGCGCTGTGCTGCAAAGAAACGATCTGCAATCATGCCTACAAATAAGGGCGCGACAATAGCTGCCAGCGAAACTGTACTATAGATATTGCCTATGTCACCTCCCGTAAATCCTAATTCGCGGAGATAAGAGCCGAGTGTCACATACCAGCTTCCCCAAATAAAAAATTGGAGAAACATCATGACGGAGAGTTGGATGCGTGTTTTGTTGTTCATTCGTTTGCTTTGAATAAGTTCAATGGTTTTGAGTTTCAAAGAAACGAAGAAGTCTATAAAAGGAAAGCAATGTCAGTCACTTTATTTGTGAGTAGCGACTGACGAGTTGGTCAACAACGAGCAAACGGTCACGCTTTTCGTTGAGCATAAAAATGCTCGAATACCATCATGTGCGGTAGTGTCAGTACAGAAATAAAGACCAAAGAATACAGCATCAACTGCTGCCACTGCTGCCAGTCGATGAAAAAGAATAGTAGGACAACACCGCTATACGATAGCAAAGTGAATGCGCTCAGATCACGTAGATAGGTCGTGATACGATATTGCTTTTTGAAACGGAGAAGGGCTTCGTACTGATGTTGCATGGAGTTGAAAGAGTGGAAAACAACAAAATATAGCGTAAACCCAATTAAAAACGGTGTGCTCCAGTAGACTAGAGTCCACACGATAAGCTGTGCTAATACGGTCATAAAAACCGATTGTTTGATCTGTTTTTTGAAGTATAAATAACTGAAATAGAGTAGATTAACTACAGGAATGGAGAAGGCAAGTATATTGAGTTGCAGATCGGTAGCGGCAGGTAAATTAATCTTGGTCGTTTCATGGACATACGCTATGCTATCTTCATAATGAAAAAGTAGTGGCATTACCAAAATCAAACTGCCCCAAAGTAAAAAGCCTACTTTTCGATTGGGGACGGCACAACTTTCTTCGATGAACTCTTGTCCAAAATGATAAATGCCTAATGCAATAAAAATCAATAAAGCTCGAAAGGGGAGTAGCATCCAAACAACCAGATAGGCTGCCATACAGAGCACATACCAAAGTATAAATCGCTGACTGCTGGAAAAACGATTTTCTCGACGATAAAAATGACGCTCTAGCAAATGGTCGATCGCACCATGAGGAATGCCAAAAAGTAAAATGGCAGCCGCACAGATGACGTATTGCGCTTGAGAAAGATGAACAGCAAATAGATGGTAGAGCACCACTATCAAAAAAACAATGCCTAATTGAATGCTAATTTTCTTGTTCATCCGCCAGTCTATTCGTCATAAAAATAGTCGAGTACTACACGACCGTATAGTACTCGACTTGTATGTAATTGTCTTACATCAATAAGACGTCAAAGCAGTTATGCAGCAGTCGGTGTTGCGACTTTTTTAGGTGATGAACTAACTGCCAAGGCATAGATCGTCAGACCAAAACCGATTTTGTTGACTGCATCACCTATGTTATAGATGATGTCCATGTTGCCATTCAAAGCAGTTCCTGCTAACCAGCCACCTTCAGTACCTGCCATATACCCGATAGGATAAATAGCCCATCCTGCAAATACGAACCAAGCTAGGATGTTGAATGCTTTGCGTAGCTGAGGACTGTCGGAAGAAGAAGCTAGCTTCTTCGCAGAACCGAACCATACTTCATAAAGAATACCTACATAACCTACTGTAGATAGGATACCCATCAATACACTTTGCCCTGTGTACACTGCTTCTCCTAGATAACCGAAGATCAACATGATGAGCGAGTAGATAATCATTTTCCAAAGTAGTCCCATTTTGGCACCCATAGCCTTCAGAATCAGATAGAACTCAACACACATCAATGGAACAGTCAGAATCCAGTCGATGTAGCGAAACTCAGTCGGTGAAGTTTGGTTCTCCGCCCAGAAATCACGCATGTAGTAATAGTGAACTGCAGCGATGAAAGTAATCAAACCCGATACCAAGAGCGACGTTCTCCATTTGGGCTCCATATTCCGCATTTCGAAGAAAAAGAATACTGTAGCGGCTGCCATAGCCATCGCACCAATGAAAAATGTGAATCCTACGTAATCGCCAGTTTGTAGATTGGCTGCTAATAGAAAGTTAGATGATAGCATAAATAATAATTCGTTTGTTAATGCGCAACTAACCGAGATTATGAAGTTTTGTTCATGCTATCATCCAATATAAAGTTTTGATATGAGTATGATTCCAAAACTTTATACTGATTTTTGAAACTTTAAACAGACTGAAAGTAATAGTTGTATACACACTTAGTTGATCTATATTTAATTTTGTAACTAATTGATTATTAATTGTTTATAGTGCAAATTCTAAATGAATACTTTTAAACATATTAGCATTAATCATGAGAAAAAAGACTCATTTAATCGGTGTAGAATCATAAATTTCGAGTTCAATTTTTAAGTCGAAAAAAAATCAAATTGACTTAATATTGACACAATATCATTATCGTTTTTAGCGAATAATCAGCCTTGTTATCATCAAATTTGGGTCAATCTGAAAACATTTATGATAGCTTTTTTGAGATAAAATAGCTAGAAAATTTTCGTATGAAAGAAACGGAAAACGTACATGAGATTCAACCAATAGGTGTCAAAAAACTACTTTAAGCACAACTGACCACATTCGTCGCTGTGGATAAGAAAATTGGTCGATAGCCGTCAATTGCTGCTGCATCAATTGGGTCACATCAGGCAAAAATCCATCTTCTTTGAGTGTGTTCCACACATTCCTACCGACAAACCCTATTTGCAAGCGTTCCAAGCTGCTATTTAGGATCTTTGGTTGATTGAACGTATAAGTCAGAGATAGTTCTCTGAGTCGCCAAAAAGTGGCGTCCTCTAGAAAGTGAGCATTGAGTTGCTGATCGTCGGCTAAAGTCTCGTAGAAAGTACTCGGTAGCTCGGTTGTACTTACGTCTGCGTGGCGCAAGTCCTCATACAATCGTTGCTTGGTCGCATTGTAGAAGCTACCTCCGTGCTGCCAATTCAATAGGATGTATAGTTCCAGTCCTTTGAATGCGAAGCTATTGGAAAAGTCCATCTGAAAGTCAGGAATAGTAGTCCCGATAACCGTTTGGAGTGGATTGCCTTGATCGTCGCGTGCTAAGATCGGTTGCTCGTTGATCGTTCCAGCAGCATCTTGCCGTATCACATAACCCAATTCATTGATGTTGTAGTCACTAGCTTGAAAGTCGGCTAGATTGCTGAGTTGTGCTATATCGGTAGCGAATCGGCGACCATAGAAACTGCCCCATGCTGTACCATTTTCGATGCGATACGCACCTTGTACATAAGGCGGGACTTCTATTTCAGCTATGGTACTTCTTGTTTGATGGAACAAGGCACCCATACTCCAGCTCAGCCCGGACAGTTGCATACGAAACAACTGTGCAATGTTCAAGTCCATACTAGCTTCTATCGTCTTGCCGGATAGTGTTCCTGTATTTTGCCATTGCCCTTCAAAACCTGTACCACCGGAGAGTGGCATCAGCAAAATTTGATCCTTGGCTGCTGTCTGACTGTAACTGCCTTCTACTTCGATGGCACGCAGAAAGCGAATGCGTCCACCGACTTCTAGCTCATCGACTAAAATAGGACGTAGTTGTGGGTTGGCGAGCTGATTTCTTTCGATCACACCGTTGCGGATAGTAAAATCAGAAAATCGCTGTTCGAAGCGTGGACGGATACCTGCTGTACCCATAGCAGCCCGAAGTTGTAGCTCTTGTACGCCCTTGATTTTCAGGTCTTTGCTGAGGAAATAAGAAAGACCGACTTGATGAAAAAGATCGGTACGTGCTTCTTCTCCGAATAGCGACGCTCGCTCTTGGCGTAGAGCGGCATCGACGTGGTATTTGTCTTTGTAGTCAAGACGAAGAAAGCCAATACCGCTATGCGTGAGTGCCAATTGTTCGCTAGAAGCCACCTGAATATTGTCTTGCGGATTGCTCAGCGAACGCAGTCCGGCAACGTTTAGGTTCTCACCTTGCTGACTACTCAATTCAGACAGCAAACTTTCGTATTGATAGGTCAGTCCGGCTTCTGCATCCAAGCCCAATATTTTCTTTTTCAAAACAAGGTCAGCCTGCGATACAAATTGTTGTTGTAGGAATTGTGTTTGCCGAATCGCGCCACCTCGGCTACCATTGAAATCAAAAGTAGCTGCTGTGCCAAAATTAGCGGGTAAACTGGAACTGAGGTAGCCTTTTTCGATAAACTCTTCTTCGCGAATCGTACTTCGATCTATGGTAGTCGCATATTCGAAGTGAAGACTTGGGAGTATCTGATAGTTGACTGCCCAATTGCCGATCAAGCGGTTGGTGTTGATTTTATAGTATTGATTATCAGCTAAATAGAGTGGATTGATAATGCCGTTCCCTGTGTTGTCTATATCCCAATCGTGAGGCGAACCATCTTCTTCATTAGGCACACTCAAGTCAAACATAGGTGTTAGCAGCAGCGTACTTGCCAACACATCTGAGGCATCATTACCTACTCGATCTTCTGCTGCAAAAGTATAAGTCGTGGTCGCATGAAATTGCCATTTATCATTGATCTGATGATCTAGATTGAAGCGTAGATTATGTCGAGTGTAGCCATCCGAAGATTGTAGAATGCCGACATCTTGTGTCCGGTGAGCAGCGGCTAGAAAATTGGTGTTGAAAGAGCGACTTTCGATGGAAAGCTGATGCGATTGTAAAGCTCCATTTTGGAATAGTATCTCTTCTTGATAGTCGCGCAAAGCTGGTAATTTCTGATTAAATTGCCCATTAGCATTGATCGCGCCTAGGACCGGTTGCGCGCCTGTGGCATCCAAAACAGTTCGATTGGTCAGTGTATTCAGATTGTATCGACTGCTTGGCCGCGAGACACCCCATTCTGTACGGAAGTTGATTCGGCTATTGCCTTTTGCAAGTTGGTCGCCGCGTTTGGTATATATTTTAACAATGCCGTTGCCGCCTCTTGAGCCATATCGGGCACTAGCAGATGCTCCTTTTAGTACTTCGATGTAAGCGATATTGTCAGGAGATATGTTGCTCAAATCATTATTCGCCAGCCAAATGTCATCAAGTAGGATAAGCGGCTGTCCACTATTGGCTAATGAATTGTTGCTGCGCAGTTGAAACAATACATTATTCATACCAGATTGTTGCACCCGTAGTCCAGCAACCTTTCCTTGGAGTGCACTACCGATATATGGCTGTAATAACTGATGCCCACCTACTGTACCTGTAAAACTCGTCGGATGATTCGATTTGGCTGATGCTGCTACATCTGCCAAGCTTAGAAAAGATAAACTGACATCCAATTGCCCGGATCGAACCACTTCGCGCTCCACGGTCGAGAAGCCATCCAAAGAAAAAACCAAAACGGACTGTGTTTGAAACTCATCTGGCAACTGCTGCGCAGCTGTGATATCATAAGCATTGCGCTCACCCAAAGTCAAAGCAAAGCTACCTTCCTTGTCCGTCGTCACAGCAAGCTCGCTATCTTTCACTTGTACGAGTACATCTTTGAGCGGTTTTTGGCTATCCGCTGCTGTGACTATGCCCCTGATCTGAATTTGCGCTATACATATACTCGTATAGCCTATGCCTAAGAGGAATAGGAAAAATTTTATCATAAAAAAATCGAATGACGAATGACGAATGACGATCAAAATAACTGCGTAGATCATCAATAATACTAGCAAGTAATGTAATAATTGATAAACCTTGAGCTGCGGAGAACTATTGTATCGAAACTTCGCAAATTATGCAGTATTAGCAGTTAAGAGAGTTAGGCTACTTACAATTCTGTCACTGTATCTTGCACGCGTTGCACCATCAAATCAATCATTCGCTTGCGGATGGGCTTTTCATATGTCAGATAAGACAGCCATTCTTCCGATGTGAAATGACCGATAATCATACCGATTAAAAGCTCTCGCAATTTGCCATCTTTGCTGATGCTATGCTGTATGTAGTCTAGCTGCTTTTTGGGTTGCAATTTTCTAAAAACATCTTTTCGTTGCTTAATGTAATGGCGGAAAAGAGCAATCAGTAACTCATGCTGAAATTTCAAGATCGGGCGTAGGACTTCATTCTGAAATTGCTCGATCTCAGTAGTTGTTGGTTGAGTAGAAAGAACAGGTCGTATTTTCTGTAGAATAGTTCGGTTGATAGACATAGATTTCAGTTTGACGAATAAAATGGGGTGACTACTTAAAAAAAGCGGTTTCGAGGAAACATTGTTTGCCCTTTCAAGATTTTATTGTCAGTACGAAAACAGTATATTTGCTCGGTTTAGATAAAACTGTCTAGCGTGCAAAATGATATTCAAATTATTTAACCAGCCATTAGTGCTTTACAAGAAAAACGAAACCCTCGTCTAAAGTCTAAAGTCTAATGTCTAATGTCTAACATCTTAAGTATATGCCTTTCGATATAGGAATGATTCGTTCGCACTATGCGAGCTTCCCGAAAAAAGTAAATGAGGCGCGAAAAAAACTTGGTCGTCCACTCACCTTAGCTGAAAAGATCCTGTACGCTCACCTACACAAAGAATCACCTTTACAAAATTATGGTCGTGGCAAAGATTATGTCTTCTTTGCACCTGATCGTGTTGCTATGCAAGATGCGACGGCACAGATGGCATTGTTACAGTTTATGATGGCAGGTCGCGACAAAGTAGCTGTGCCTTCTACAGTACACTGTGATCACTTGATTCAGGCGAAAGTGGAAGCCGATCAAGACTTGCAAGTTGCCAAAGAAATCAACTCGGAAGTTTATGACTTTCTGGCCTCTGTTTCCAATCGTTATGGCGTAGGATTTTGGAAGCCCGGCGCAGGTATCATTCATCAAGTTGTCTTGGAAAATTATGCATTTCCAGGCGGTATGATGATCGGGACAGATTCTCACACACCCAATGCAGGCGGACTAGGTATGGTCGCTATCGGTGTCGGTGGGGCAGATGCAGTAGACGTGATGGCAGGAATGCCTTGGGAGCTGAAAATGCCGAAATTGATCGGTGTGAAACTGACTGGAAAATTGAGCGGATGGACAGCTTCTAAAGATGTAATTCTGAAAGTGGCAGGCATCGTGAGTGCGAAAGGTGGAACGGGCGCTATCGTTGAATACTTCGGCGAAGGAGCAGTAAATATGTCTTGCACTGGAAAAGGGACGATCTGTAACATGGGGGCAGAGATCGGAGCGACGACTTCTACATTTGGCTATGATAAGTCTATGAGCCGTTATTTGCGTGCTACAGAGCGTGCAGCAATAGCAGATATGGCAGACGAAATTGCCGAACACTTAACTGGGGATTCAGAAGTATACGCCAATCCTGATAAGTATTTCGATCAAGTTATCGAGATTGATTTATCGACTTTAGAGCCTTTATTGAATGGTCCATTCACGCCGGACTTAGCGACGCCTATTTCTGAAATGAAAGCGCGTGCTGAAGAGCATGGTTGGCCAACAGAATTAGAATATTGTTTGATTGGGTCTTGTACCAATTCGTCTTACGAAGATATTTCTAGAGCGGCTTCTATCGCCAAACAAGCATTGGAGAAAGGTATTAAGCCAAAGGCGCAATTGACGATCACGCCAGGTTCTGAGCAGGTGCGTTTCACCATTGAGCGGGATGGATTGATTGATACTTTGGAAGAAATGGGTGCTTTGGTCTTCGCGAATGCTTGTGGCCCTTGTATCGGTCAGTGGGCGCGTTATAGCGATCCCAAAAATGCACCGAAAAACAGCATCGTTCACTCATTCAACCGCAACTTCTCCAAGCGAGCAGATGGCAATCCCCATACACACGCTTTCGTTGGCTCTCCAGAAATGGTAACAGCGATTGCCTTGTCCGGTCAGTTGGGATTCAACCCAATGACGGATACCTTGACCAATGATAAAGGTGAAGAAATCAAGCTAGATCCACCCTCTGGTTACGAATTGCCTCCGAAAGGGTTTGCAGTAGATGATCCTGGTTTTCAAGCACCGATGGAAGATGGTAGTGGCGTTAAAGTAGAAGTGGATTCAAATTCAGATCGCTTGCAGTTGCTAGAGCCATTCAAACCGATCCAACAATCGGAAGTAGAAAATATGCGTGTGCTGCTGAAAGCGAAAGGCAAGTGTACAACAGACCATATCTCTATGGCTGGACCTTGGTTGAAATATCGTGGACATTTGCAAAACATATCGAATAATTGCTTCATCGGTGCGATCAACTACTTTAACGACAAACCCAACCACGTTGCCAATTACGCTAACAATCCGGACGAAGCAGAATATATGGTTGTACCAGAATCTGGTCGCACGTATAGAGATGCAGGCATCGGGACGATTGTATTTGGTGAAGATAATTATGGTGAAGGTTCTTCGAGAGAGCATGCTGCTATGGAGCCTCGTTTCTTGGGTGTTAAAGCGGTGGTTGTAAAATCATTCGCACGTATCCACGAAACAAACTTGAAAAAGCAGGGAATGCTAGCCTTGACGTTTGTCAACCCTGCGGACTACGATAAAGTTCGTCAAGACGATAAAGTAAACATCCCCGATTTCAGTAGTATGGAACCGGGCAAGAATTTGACGATTGAGCTAGTCCATAAAGATGGCTCGACAGATCATTTTGAGGTGGCGCACACTTATAATGCCGCTCAGATTGATTGGGTACGTGCCGGTTCTGCTTTGAATAAAATTAGAGAAGACGTAGCGGCTGGGAAAGCATAGGTTACATCTTCGATTGGATAAAATAAAAGTCACTTTCGATACATTCGGAAGTGGCTTTTTTTTGTGAATATCGGTTTTCGAGATGTGGCTCGCATACGATCATAAGGAAGTAGTGACGGACTATTTTAGATAAAAGTGACTTTTTGGCAGTTGAAATTAAAATAAAATGACAAAATTGCAGTGTATTTTTGAATTTTCCGTCTTGGCACTGGATTTGAATAAAGTAGCATGAAATTCATTCGGAAAAAATTAAAATTGAATATCATGTTAGTAATGAATAGACCGAAATATTATACGCCAACAACCGCCCGCAAAAATCAACACACATATCATTTTCGTCCACGCGTCAACGTGTTGGAATCTGATGAGGCTTACAAAGTCATTATGTCATTGGCAGGCTATGAGCGCGAAGATTTGAATATTACAGTGGAAGAAGATGTATTGACTATTGCTTCTGAGAAAGCGTGGACAGCAGCAGAAGGTGATCGAGTGACTCGCAAAGAGTTTAAACTCGCACCATTCAAACGTTCTTTTACTTTACCTAGAGGTGTAGAGAGTGAGAAAATCGAAGCAAAGATGAATAATGGGCTGTTAGAAATCGCTGTTCATAAAAAAGCGAAGCAAACTATTACAGTTAGCTAGTTTAAAACTTTGTTAAAGTAGTATTTATTAACCAACAAAATGCACAAATTATGAGTCTAATAAGCAAACATCAGTATCCTGTAAACATGATGGATCGTCTGTTCAACGGAATGTTTGACGAGTCCTTTTTTCCAACTATTTCAGGAGCAAAAACCTTCGGTCAGCCACGTGTCAATATCAAGGAAAACGATACACGCTTTGAACTAGAGCTAGCTGCACCGGGTTTATATAAAGAAGATTTTGCAGTAGATGTACAAGATAACAATCTAACTGTGAAAGCGGAGAGAAAAGTAGAAGAGGAAGTGAAAGCGGACAATTATATGCGAAAAGAATTCGGATATACTTCTTTCCAGCGTAACTTTCAACTACCGGAGAACGTCAAAGTAGAGGCAATCGAAGCGAAGTACGAGAATGGCGTTTTGAGCGTAATACTTCCTAAACAGGAAGCAGGCGTCGATAAAGCTCCGAAATCAATTGACATCCACTAAGCTTGTCCTATCAAGCTTCTCAGATAAAGTTTAGTTAATAGGGTTTTAGGTGTTTATTTCGAGATCGTGGCATTTGCCATGATCTCTTTTTTTTGGTGTAGGGCATATATGAAGTTAGTTTCCAACAAAAAAAAGAGGTATCATGTGAATATCTTGCTTCATATCTACTACGCTGCTTTCCAGCCCTTCGGATCTTTTCGCCAAGCTTGCAAGTGCTTCAAATCCATATCACTGATGTAGTGCTGAGCTAGTGCCTCCGGTAGGAGTGCCTCATAGTTGCTAAGTGTGCGCAAAGTGCATCCGGCTTCATCAAATGCTTGCTGAGCAGCATCGAAACTATAGGTGAAAATTGCTAACACGCCGATCACTTCCGCGCCCGCCTCTCGCATGGCATCTACTGCTTTCAAACTGCTGCCGCCTGTCGAGATCAAATCCTCCACCATCAAGATCCGTTGTCCTTTTTCGATGCGACCTTCGATTTGGTTTTGTTTACCGTGTGCTTTGGCTTTGGAGCGTACGTAGGAAAATGGCAATCCCAATTTATGTGCCAATAACATCCCGTGTGGAATCCCCGCTGTTGCTACGCCAGCTATGGCTTCTATGTTGTCAAAAGTTTGAGTAAGTTTCACAAATCCATCGGCAATGCCTTCTCGGACATTAGGGTAGGAGAGCGTCACTCGATTATCACAATAGATAGGCGACTGAATACCGGATGCCCATGTAAATGGATTTTGTGGATTCAGCTGAATCGCATTTATTTGCAATAACCAACGAGCCGTCTGTGCTGCTATATTTTTCATAATCTTTTCGCTTTAAATAATTGCTGCGAATGTACAAAGTTTACATCAACAACACACCGTTTCAGTTGCTTTCGACGGAGGAGCACGAGCAACTTACCCTTAAGAGTGACGACCGAAATCTAGTGGGACCGTATGCCGGAAAATCCAAATTTCTGCTGCATTATATAGATATGCTAGAGAAGACTGATCGCTACGATTCTATTATATTATATGCGCCTGATGTAACACAATTGAAAGCAGATTTTCAGTCGCTTTATAAGGTGTTGCCTGCTGCGGGTGGTCTGGTCTTTAATGAAGAAGGCGAAGCTTTGCTGATTTACCGGCTCAATATGTGGGATCTACCCAAAGGAAAAATAGAGAAAGGAGAAAGCATCAAGGCAGCAGCAATTCGAGAAGTAGAAGAGGAAACCGGGTTGCGTGATATTCGATTGGGAGATTTTATTTGTGAGACGTATCACACCTACAAAAACAAAAAAGGAAAGCGTTGTCTGAAATTAACTTACTGGTACAAAATGGAAACAAGGAAGCAAGAATTAATACCGCAAACGGAAGAAAATATCGAAAAGGCGATTTGGGTCAAATTAAATACGTTCTTTCAAACTGATCGCGCGATTTACCCAAATGTTCTATCGGTCATCCATGCTGGCAGTGATTTTTAGGGTTCGTAGCGCATTTCAAAAAGAAATTGTAGGACAAAAATAAATTTCTGATTTTAGAGTTTGGTATTTTGGATTTAACGCTGAGTAGGCTAATAGCTGATAGCTAGTAGCTCACAGCTTAAAATTTTGCCATAGTCTAAAACCGTTATTTAAGTATGTACAAGATCACACTAGTTCTTGCCTTTGCACTTTTTGGTGCATTCACAGCAACTGCTCAAAACCAAGCGATGTCGTATGCCGAAGAAGCCACGACTGTCAGCGAATCTGCCAGCTCTTCTTTCCTCGTAGACGGTGAGAAAAATGTCTACTTTATCGACTTTCAAGACATAACGATAAATCTGAATGCCATTGTCATCAAGGACGAAAATGGAAAAGTCGTCTGGGAAGACAAAGTATTCGATCTGCCAGTCGATACGATATATGAATTGAATCTGAGTGCCTTTCAAAAAGGGCGCTATCAAGTCGAATTGCAGTCGTTTTCTAAAGTGATACAAAAGTCGATCACACTGCGATAAATCAATTCGATTTTTATTAAAAAGACCTGCGAATCTTCGACAAGTTCGCAGGTCTTTTTGTTTTTGCTAATTGTCAGCATCTATGCGTTTTCTACTATTCTTTTTTCTCCTTTTTGTAAGCTGCGAAGCTACTCAAGAGCTAGCTATGCCCAAAAGCACCTACGACAGATCCCAATCTCGCACTCGTCAATACAAGAGCGAAACAGAGCTAGACGAGCGTCTCATGATCTATGAAGCTTATATGGGCTTGCGTGTCAAAGACCTAGAAGCGGCTGCCGACTCTATCCTCAATAAATTACCCGCTTACAATGCTTATGTACAATCATCTTCGGATTATCGCTATTCCATCAAGGTGCCCAACGACCGCTATGAACGACTCCTCCAAGACCTGAGTGGCAGGGGCGAAGTGGAATACGAAAATCGCTCTGCTACAGATGTGACAGATGCGTATCGAGATATAGAAGTGCGACTAGAAACGCTAGAGAAAGCACGTCAACGCTATCTAGAATTGCTCGATCAAGCAACTCAAGTCAGCGAGATTTTGGAGATCGAAAAAGAGCTAGAGCGTGTCAATCTAGAACTCGATAGCTTGAAAGCGAGCATTCAGCGGTACGACAATCGGATTGAGTATAGCTTGCTCGTTTTGGAGTTGCGTGCAAAAGTGCGACCTGGACCGTTGGGCTATATCGGTTTGGGTATTTTTAAGGTAGTAAAGTGGTTATTTGTGTGGAATTGATGATAGTTTATGAATCATGATCTATGATTTATTCAGCAATGCCTTAAATCCTGCCCGATAACTCTTCCCAATCGGTAGCGACTTTTCATTTTTCATCATGACTTGATTGCCTTCGATGTAGTCGATATAGGGCAACTGAACAATGAATGACTTATGGATGCGGTAAAAAGTGGAAGGCAGTTTGGCTTCAAAACTGCTGAGTGTTTGTGGTGTTAGGTGAAATTGATCGTGCAGCCATATTTTGACATAATTACCATAGCTTTCTAAGAAATATATCTCTTCGTACCGGATTTGGATGGTTCGTTTGTCTGATTTGATAAAGAAAGAATCATCTTTTTTGTCTTCCTGAATAGCCGAAACAGAAGGAGACGAAGTCATGTATCTTGCTTTGGCTTGGTTGACGGCTTTTAAGAAACGATCGTAGCGAAACGGCTTTAGCAGATAGTCACAGACTGATAGTTCGTAACTTTCCAAGGCATACTCTTCATAAGCAGATGTCACGATCACTAAAGGCGGCTTCGCCAAGGTACGTAAGAAATCCAATCCTTTAAGCTTTGGCATATTGATGTCTAGAAAGATCAGATCTACTTGCTCTTGTTCCAAAAAAGTCAAGGCTTCGGTAGCGAGATGACACTGCCCGACGATATTTAGAAACGGCAAGTCTTTGGCGTATTCCAATAGCACTAGATGAGCCAACGGTTCGTCGTCGATGATTAAAGCATTCATTTGTTGTGAGATTTAAAGTGTATTAGTATCAATAGTCAAGTGAGCGATGAAGGAATCAGCTGTTTTGGTGATTGTCAATTGATATTGATTGGGGAAAAGTAAGTCTAAGCGTCTTCTGAGGTTGGCGAGTCCTGTACCTGGGATGACGGCATCCGATTCTTCGACAGAATTTTCGCAGCGAAATGCCAATCGATCTTCATTCATAGTCAGCGAAAGGTGTAAAAAACAGTCTTCAGTAGCTGGTTCTATACCGTGTTTGAAAGCATTTTCGATCAAATTGATAAACAATAAGGGCTGTATCGGCAACTGCTCATTACTGACGTTTTGCTCAAAATGATAGTCCAGTTGCTTATGCAGTCTGATGCGTTGCAAATCAATGTAGTCTTCGATGTAGCTCAGTTCTTCCTTGATGGGCACGAGCGATTCTTTGCCTTTGTAAACGATGTAGCGCATCAGATCGGAAAGTTTGAGTACGACTTCCGGTGTCCGTTGATCTTTGGTAAGCGATAAAGCATATATGTTATTCAACGTATTGAAATAGAAATGTGGATTGATTTGCTGCTTGAGTAAATCCAGCTCGGTAGCCGACTTTTCTTTTTCTAACTGTGCGATTTTGCTGTTTTGCTGAAACCATTGCGTCGATACGACTACCGGGACAGTCAGCAGCATAATCAAAAAGGGAAATCCACCACCATCCGAACCAAACGTTTGCGCGCCGGTAAACGCACCCAAGTCCAACTGCTTTACGACAGGCAATAGCCGAATCAGAAAGATGAAAAAGGGATAAGCAATCAAGATCGTTGCTACAAAAGCAAATCCATAAAAGAGAATACCTTTCGGGCGTAGCAGATGAGGAATCAATATTTTTTGATTGAACCAAAAGTATAGATAGTAGACCAAAAAGATCAGGTAAAACTGCATACTCATACTTACCCAATGTCCGGCGACGGCTACAACACTCATTCCTGCTGTTTCCATTCGAAGTTCATTCGCTCCTATGATGCCACCTAAAACAGCAATAATAGCTCCGGCGAGTAGGAATAGATTATTAAGATTGATGCGTTGCAGGCTAGCAGGCGGTGTCCATTTGCGTGTCGCATACAATAAAACATCCAATGCCAGTAATGCACACGACAGCATAAGAATAATGACGATGCCCACCTTGGGCGCATTGATGGTATCACCTTCTACGATAAGTTTTGTACTGTGTAGTATAGATGCTGGTAACAGCCAGCCGCCCAGTTCATATATTCTACCCAAAAGGATCAAAGCTGTTGGATAAATGATGAAAACAACAAGCCAGATAAATGATCGAAGATATTGTAGCCGATATCTGAAAAAAGTATAGAGAAGAATAGGTGAAAAAATCAAACACAATTTCAGAAAGGACAGCACAAACAATATCCATTCATCCCGTATCAGTCCTAATAGAAAAAGATAGCTACACGTCAGCAGTAGGACGAAGTACAGCCAGCTGGAATTAGTGGTGAAAAAATGTTTGAGTTGATGAGTAAGCGACAGCATATGGCAGATGCGTTTTGTTATGCCAAAAATAACGCAACGCTTTCTTTTGCTTAAAAACCAATGAGCAACGACCTCATTTTCGTGACGAACGGTACTGGTCTCTTTCATCACGAAAAAGGATACGTTCACCATTCAAATTTAGCGGAGCGTCGATGTGCGCCTAGTTTTGTCGTATCGTTTTCACCAAAATAATTTTACGATGAACGCCACACCTGTCATTTCAACTCGACAACTACAAGTCGGGTATTCCAAAGACAAAAAAGTGCTTCATGATCTCAACTTGAATGTACCGGAAGCCGCCATTTATGGTTTTTTAGGTGCAAATGGAGCAGGAAAAAGCACAACCATTCGGAGCATCTTAGGCTTATTGCAACCGACTTCTGGTAGTATTCAGTTGTTTGGGCAAGACCTAAAAACGCATCGACAACCACTCTTGGGACGCATCGGTTCACTCATAGAATCTCCCTCGCTATACCTCCACCTCAGCGGGCGCACCAATCTAAAAATCGCTTGCCGCTATTGGAATTTACCGGAATATAGAATCGATGAAGTACTAGGAATCGTCAATTTACAGCGAGCGGCATACAAGAAAGCCAAGCAGTATTCGACCGGTATGAAACAGCGGCTGGGACTAGCGATTGCGCTTCTATCTGATCCTGACTTGCTCATTTTAGATGAACCGACCAACGGACTTGATCCGAATGGGATTATCGAAATCAGAACTATTCTACAAGAACTGCAAGCACGTGGAAAAACTATCTTTTTATCAAGTCATTTGCTGACGGAGGTCGAAAAAATTGTCTCACAGGTTGGTATTTTGAAAGGTGGTAAACTGATTTTTCAAGGGACGATGGAGGAGTTAGAGCAGCTCAGAAGTAATAATATATGCATCAAAGTCATCAGTTCAAACGCTCAAAAAGCAAGTATAGCTTTAAAGACGAACCATCAAATCAGTATCCAGAATGCGCAAGAGTTTTTACTGAATTTACCGAATTTAGAAAAGCTACCTACCATCATCAGAAAGCTTGTCAGAGCAGATATCGATCTCTACGAAGTGAGTCCGCAGAAGAACAATCTGGAAGACTTATTTATCAATCTGACGGCTTGATTTAAGAAGTCGAATTAATCTTACATAGCTGATTGACAATATCTTATAGAGATAGTCTTGACCT
The DNA here is from genome assembly GCA_038749535.1 of Bacteroidota bacterium. GTDB lineage: Bacteria > Bacteroidota > Bacteroidia > Chitinophagales > Saprospiraceae > JAAUTG01. Next base: position 2,203 of record JBCDHX010000012.1, on the reverse strand, counting down.
TAAGTTCAGGATAAGCTATCTAATTTTTAGTATCTAAAATCTTAATACAATCATGCAATCTACCATATCCATTTTCTATCACAGCTTTCAAGCTGAACTACTCAAAATCCAAAGAACACCTATTTTATACATCGCACTCATCGGTGGCGTCTTCATCACCGGACTTATCTTTATCATGCACCTTTTCAATGCAGAAGGACTAATCGAACCCGGACGTGATCCATGGATGATGTACTTCGATATGGGCTACGCCATTACCTGTATGGCATTGCTCGTACCTTATATTGTTATTTTGATGAGTTCTATGGCTTACTTAGAGCATAATGCATCTGCATGGAAGTATGTATATAGTCTACCTATCGCAAAGAGCAATATCTATTTCTCTAAACTGGCATTAGCACTTTTACTAATTGTAGCAACTTATATCATTTATTTTCTGAGTGTTTGGGGAACACCTTATATCGTTGATTTAATTCATCCGGAGTATGGATTTCGAGCAGCGACGCCCGAATTAGGCAACTGGATAAGACGACTGGTACGTAGTTTTCTGTGTATTTTGGCAGTCGTTGGTTTACAATATTGGGTGAGTATTCGGTGGCAGAGCTTTATTATTCCTATTGGGATTGGGTTGTTGGGATTTATTGTTGCGATTATTTGCGTATTGACCGGAAAGTACGACTACGCACTTTGGATACCACATGCTTATGCGAGTTTGATGGCATTGGAGATCGGCATTACAGAAGAGTCTGACATCGTCGGTCTGACAAAAATCGGTTGGTTTTATCGTGTGGAACTACTGAGCATGGCACTATTTGTTATTTTTGTCGCTTTAGGATATATAGAGCAAATGAAACAAAATGTCAAGTGATTATTTGTTCTATAAATAATTGATTATCAATATTATATAAAAATAATGAAGCTCGATCTTTATCAAGTTGATGCCTTTGCCGACCAGTTATTTAGTGGTAATCCGGCTGCTGTCGTTCCACTAGAACAGTGGTTGCCAGATACGACCATGCAGCAAATCGCTGGAGAGAATAATCTGTCTGAAACCGCTTTCATCGTCCCAAAAGGCGATGATTTTGAACTTCGCTGGTTTACGCCCAACAAAGAAGTCGATCTTTGTGGTCATGCGACTTTGGCGACCGCTTATGTATTGTTTGAGCAGTTGAATCATGGAGAGAGTAAGCTACAGTTTCATACTAAGAGTGGTATTTTGACGGTGGAGCGCGACGGTGATTTTTTGGTCATGGAATTTCCAGCGGATGAGTTGACGGAGATCGAAATAACAGATGTTCTAAATCGATCTGTCAACGGACTCAATATTCAAGCAGCTTTCCGAGGAAAAGATGATGTATTGGTCATCATTGATAGCGAACAAGAGCTACAAGCTTTACATCCCGACCTGACTGCTATCGCACAAATAGAAGCACGTGGCTTGATTGTCAGCGCACCGGGTGAGGAAGTCGACTTTGTATCGCGTTGTTTTTATCCACGATTTGGGATCGCCGAAGACCCGGTGACAGGTTCCGCGCACACGACGATGACGCCCTATTGGGCAGAAAGAATAGATAAATCGACACTGACAGCTCGACAAATTTCTAAACGTAGTGGTGCGGTAACTTGTACTTTGAAAGGCAGTCGCGTGCTCCTAAAAGGTCAAGGTGTGTTCTATATGAAAGGAGAGATTCAGTTACCAGCTACGCTTTGTTGATCGAACATCTATAAGGCAACTTTCCTTCTATTGGCAAAAGAAATAACCATGATAACAGATAGAAGTAAAGTCAGTACCTCCAATCACGATGACATCAAATCTTGGGCGACTGCTTTTGAAGCACGTCCTACACAGATCAAGCGTTTTGAGAGTGAAAATATCCTAGATCGTTTGAAATTTCGTTTTCCTGATGAAAGCTATCCAGACGAGGAAGACCTGGAATGGGATATCTTTTTTGAGATATTCGACCGGGAGCAACTGAATTTCGTGATGGAAGATGTGGCAGACGAAGCCGTAGAGCGTGCCAATGTGTATGAATTTCAACCGCGTGAGGCATATTGATAGCTCAAGTAGTTGAGGGTAAATAAATTCCCTTTCTGACCGAGCAGGTTTTTCGTTCAGATGAGGCGAAAAACATAGACGATGCCTATCGGCGAGGCTTTTCAACGAAATATGAGCGGAAAAAATGCCGTCATGAAATCGGAAATT